>MHBF01000127.1:0-25115 GCA_001803225.1 Lentisphaerae bacterium GWF2_44_16
AAAAAAACACGACAAGTCCTCTGATTTTTCCTGACATTTTTCCTCCGTTTTTTTATATTGAATTAGCAGGTAGAATACCTGCACTCCGTACTGCCGCTCATTTCATTGCGGCAGAAAAAAATAAAAACTGATAACAAGTTCCTATACAATTGAATTAAAAGCCTATTACATTACGATAGACCGTATAGTCAGCTGTATTTATCTTTGACATTTTTTCACTGTTGACATGCCCGTCGCCATACATGATATTGGTAAGTCCGGCCGGCTGGGGCGCGCCGTGTATAAAACCTGATTTTTCTACGTCGCTGTATTCAATATATACGCGGGCGGATTTAGCGCCGCTTCCATTGTCGGCGATCGGAGCGCCATCCATGAGTATATATGCTCTTGACGGATTAGGTATGTTTTCAATTTTTTGGGAATAAGTACCGGTGCCGCTTGTCCACTTGATGCCGCATGCCACGTTCATTCCGTAATTTACCGAGTAACTCCATTGAGTTGACGCTCCGGCAGTATATGCATTATTTGATGGACATAAAAAAATTGTTTTTTTGCATGCGCCAGGATATTGAACGACTGGAGTACTATCATAACCAAGCTGGTTATAAAGCTTAACATACCAGTAAGTACCCCATAGCGCCGGAGGCAAAACGCCCTGATAGTCGTCAATATAAGAATACCAGCAGGAACTGACTTGTTTCAGATTGCCGACGCACTGTATTTTTTTCGCGGTGTCCCGCGTTTTCCTGAGTGCCGGAAGCAGAACGCTGGCAAGTATCGCTATTATCGCCACGACCATGAGTAACTCAATGAGAGTAAAGCTCATCCATGATTTTCTCTTCATTTTTCTTTGTTTCATAGTCTTCTTCCTATTTATGTATTTCCATTAAAGAAGGGGAACTGCAAGTTTTTCTGATCAGCAGTTCGCCTCTGATTTTCTTTGGGGCTGTGGAAATATTTTCTCCTCTGAGAATTTTTTCTATCGTTTCCATGGCCAGTTTGCCGATTTCGCGGCGCGGATCAATAATCGCGCTTATTTCAGGGTGCCTTTCAAGCTCCGGGGAATTTTCGGAGGAAAGCGATATGAGGGAAATATCTTTGGGAATATGAAAGCCTTTTCTTTCCGCCCATGAATGAAAGTGTTCCACGATAGAGCTTGAAGAAATGACCGCGGTTAGAGGCGGGAGCATGTCCAGTTTCGGGGTATAATTTGTACCGAATTTAAGAGGGCAGAGATATTTTTCAGGATTTGCATGGCCCATTCTGCGGAGAATGTCAACAAAAACGCGCTGACGGTTGCGGAATATGGGATACTCCCTTTCAAGATCGATAAACGCGATGTCCCTGTGTCCGATTCCGACAAGAAACTCAACTGTTTCCTCAATGCTTCTTTCCACATCGAAATATATTCCAGGCACTCCTTCGACACTGCGGCTTATTGTAACCTGCGGCAGTTTTTCATCCCTGAGTTTCTCTATGATGGGATAATATTCCTTATTGGGCCTTTCCCATATAATTCCGCCAATCCCCTTTTCAGACAAATCGTCATAAATGATGTTTTCCGGATCAATGAAGAAAACTTCAGACTGGGCCAAAAACGAATATTCAAGACATCCTGAAATAAAGTTTCTGTCATAAACGTTTGTTTCGGACATGTGGCAGTAATCGGTTATAGCGGCAAGGATTTTAAGTTTCGCCGGGGCATGGGCAGGGCGCTTTTCCGGGGGAACGACAAAGGTGCCCCTGCCCTGGATTTTTTCAAGCAGGCCATCCTTTTCCAGATTTGCAAGGGCTTTTCTGACGGTATTGCGGCTGATGCCGTAGCGGCTGGACAGTTCGGTCTCGGGCGTAATTGCGCAATCATAGCTCAATTCGCTTCGCAAAATCATCCCTCTGAGCTCATTTTCAAGGGTTTCGTAAGCTGATTTATTTCTGATTTGACGCGATTCTATCATAACCTTGTTCTTTTAAATGTATTAAATTGTTCACTGTTGTTCATATTATAAAGGAAAGTCTTTCAAAAGGCAATACCCGGGAAAGAAAAAATGGAAAAATAAACTTTTTCTGTTCCATCTATTGACAGGAAAAGCTATTCATTATATAATGTTAATATAAACATTATGTAATCTTGGTGTTATTATGGAAACAAAGAAAAGCTTTAAAGAACACATTGACTATCTCTATGATATGTCGAAACTCATGTTCTGCTTCTCGTCCGGATGGAAAAAAAGACATGAGGCCGAGGATATGAAAGACATTCTCGCGCGGAGAACAATGCTTCTTGAACTAACAGGCGTAAAAAATAATAAAAATGATGAATTATCACTTATGGAATGCCTTAACGATATTTTCAAGGAAAATAAAAGTGACGCGGAGATTTTTGAAACTCTTGCTTTCAATAAAATAAAGCATTATCTCGACAAAGATGCCCGTCTCAGTTATGAAAAGGATAATACCCCCCCGGAAGGATACAACGCAGGCAGCCTGAAATACGATGCGCCCCTCAAAGAACTTCCCTCCAATCATTGCAATTTTCATATTTCAAATGCCATATACCCCAAATCAATTTTTGATGATAAGACATACCTGCCGGAATGTTTCATGACACTGCTGGACAAGAGCGAAAAAGAATATGGTTACAATGTGCTTAGAACATATACATGGCTGAATTCCCATCCCAGGTGGCTTGAACTCTTTCCTGATGAATGGAAGAATAACATGAGTACCCCTGATAATGAAATCTGGAACAATCTCGGTTTCTGGGGACAGCTCATAACGGCCCGCAAAACCTTTAATCACAAAACAGCCGGATACATAAGAACAAACTGCGAACTTAAATATAAACCCAGGGCTTCATGGTGTTCCTTCAGTGCCATGAGGAAACATCTTGAAAAATTTATCAGAACTATCCCGGAGGAAACGCACTATGTCCAATGAACCTAAATACATTACTATCAGAAATGATTTGCTCGAAAGAATTAAGCAGGGACAATTCCCTGACGGTAAACTGCCGTCAATAAAACACCTGGCGGAAGAATACAATGTCAGCCTGATGACCGCAAACCAAACCGTCAAGGACCTTAAAAACAGCGGCATTGTAATGTCATACCCCGACAACCGGGGAACTCTGATCATTGAAAAACAAGTCAATCTCCTGAGGGAATGCAAAGATACGTCCAATCTGATGGAAAACATAAAAGTATATGCCAGAAAAAAATTCAAAATCAGATATTTCAATCCGGAATATTTTTCCCCGGCAAGAGAATTATGGGATGGGATAATTGAATCTTTTCAGAAACGCTATCCCTGGATTGAAATCGAAATGCTCCAGGAAAAAGACTTGAGCAGCATGATTGACGGAAATGATTATCCCGATGTGGTGCAGTTAATCGGCAGAGATGTGGGTTTCTGGCAGAAAAAGGGACTGATTATATCTCTGAATGAATTTCTTGCGGCAGACAGCGAACATCTTTCTCAAATTCACCCCAAAGCCCTTGAAAACAGCACGTTTAACGACGAAGTTTTCGCGCTTCCCGTCTCAATCGGTGTACCCCTGTTATTCTACAGAAAAGATATGCTTGATAAGTTATCCATCAAATCCGATGCTTTCGCAGAATCAGGATGGGATGAACTGAGAAACATTTCAGACAAACTCATCGGGAAAAATTATGAAACAGCCATCAGGCTCGGCCTCTGGAGCTACTGGAATTTGCTCATCGGCAATACTTCAGAGGAGATATTCAATACAAAATACGATAAAACACTTATAGAATCCATAGAAACTCTCAAAAACCTTTATTCCAGGTCAGCTTATTTTCTCTATGGCAACGGCCCAAGGCCCACGGATGATTTTTTCAAAAGTAAAGGCGCGATCTTTCTCTCTTATTCATCATTCATGCATGATTTCAGAAAATACCCTGAATGGCGGATAGCCGGGATACCGCTTGGAAAAACAGGCATACTGACAAGTGAAACATGCGCCAACTGCATTTGCTCAAAATCCAGACAGCGCGAAGAAGCATGGCTTTTCATCAAATACCTCTCTTCGGAAAACGTTCAAAGAAAAATCGCTGAAACCAGAAACAATTTTCCCGTTCACATTGGGCTCCTTGATGAAATTAATAAAAAACCTGAATTCAGGAATATAAATATTCAGGCCACACTGAAAAATTCGGAGCGTCTTTCAATCAATACTCAGACTCTTTACATACTTTATGAAAGCATTATCGACCCTGTTCTCGAAACTTACTTCGCGGGCAAATTACCGGCATCCGCCGTGTTGGAGATTATCAGGCCGAGGATTGCAGAAGTTCTGAAAGTTTACATCAAATAAGGATACAAAGATGAATGTTGACACAAAAATCAAATGGATTAAAAGCAAAGCAAAAAACAGAATATACGAGATAGACTGGAAAAAATATCCTGCCGTTATCTTTGAAAGCGATGACTGGGGCGCATGCCAGTGCGTGAAAAACGCGGAACATGCCAAGCTCGTCAAAAAGCTTAACTTTGAGATGTACGGACATAAAAAAGATTTTACAAGTTCTTTGGAGACAGTCGAAGAGTTACAGGAACTTTTTACTGTATTGAACACTTTCAAGGGGATGGACGGACTGCCCGCTTCATTCACCGCGTTCACCTGCCTTTCAAATCCGGATTTCGAAAGAATCAAAAAAAGTAACTATTCGGAATACCATGAAATCGGAATAGATAAAGGCTTTCCGGGGGGATGGGAACGCGGCGACATTGTCGGAAAAATGAGAGACGGCGTTAAGCTCGGCGTATGGTCTCCTGAATATCACACAACGCTTCATCATGTAAGCCCTATTGTACTGATGGAGCTTCTCCGTTCAAATAAAAAAGAAGGTAAAATATTCAGAGAGCTTTTCGATTCAGGCGCGTTTTTGATTGGCGAACACATACCGGAATATGACGGGGCGGATATCACGGAACAGTTCAAGATGGTCAAAAGAGGCATGGAATACTTCAGAAACGCGTTCGGCTTTACGCCGCGGTCTGCGGTAAGCAGCGACATATATCCTGAAACCGAAACCGTATTGGCGATTAACGGCATCAGGACGATACAATTGAAGACAGCCCAGTTGAACGATGATACCGTGACAGTTTACCAAACAAAGCCCTGGAACAATCAGGATTTCTATGCTGAAATAGGCGAATACAACCCGATGCTGGATGTGGTTTATCTGGAGAGAAACGTATTCTTTGAGGGTTTCAAAAACCATCCCGCGTCCGAGACTGTTAAAGTAATTGAAAAGAGGATAAATTCAGGAAAACCGGCGATAATTTCGACACACAGGGGCCTTTACACATCCATTGACGAAAAATACAGAAAAAAAAGCCTTGCGGAACTGAAAGAACTTCTGAGATTAACTGCCCTAAATAAAGATGTCTGCTGCCTGACAACTTCGGAACTCGGACAGCTTTACAGACGCGGTTGCAGCCTGAGAAGCTTCGGTGACAAAAATATACTGAGGGTTTATTCTGAAAACGCTGACCTCTCAGAAATATTCAAAACTTTCAACTCCGCAAAATCGCTGAAAAGCGGCAAAAAAACTGATATACAAAATAATATGGCACAGGGAATTTATATTGTTTTAAATAAATAAAATTAAAAAGGAAATGATTATGCTGAAAGATCTTCTTAAACAAACAGCGCTGACAATAGGAATTATTCTGATTGCATCTTTTGTATCGGCACAGGATATGACTCAAAAATTTATAGATGAACTTAAAAACAAACTTTCCGCCGAAGGGTACAAACTTGAGCAGAAAGATAAACTGCTTATCGCAAACAAGAGTGATGAGAGAAAATATTTTTCCCTGGATTTAAAAGAGAGTTACGCTGACAAGGACGAATTCATGAAAGCCGCGTATATTGGCGCCACTTACGTGAAAGATGGTTTCAAACAGCCGTTTTTCCCTGTAGGCCCTTATATCTACGGAGGCCCTCAATTCATGCAGGAAAAAGCAGAAAAGCGGGGCATAAGCTTGGAGGAATTATTTGAAGCCCACGCGAAAGATATCGCGGCACACGGAGGAAATACGATCTATTATGCGAACCTTTCAGGAAATCCTGAAGTTTTCAAAATGGCTGTCAAGGCATCCTTGAAGCATGGTGTTTACGTGTTCGGGCAGTTGACGGGAGATTTATATCTCAGGGCGGCAAAGGGAAAAGAATATTACGAGAAAATAACCAAGCCGGCCATTCAGAAAATACTGCCTCAATACAGAGACGTAGAAGGCATACTCGGCTGGATGGGATGCGAAGAGGCAAAAGCCGATGAAATGCCGCTGGTCATAGAATACAGAAAATTATGTAAAGAACTCGATCCGACCCACGGACTGTACACGCTTCATAACCATTTGGAACCATTTAAAGCTGACATGGAACCCTATCCCGAATGGTACGGCTTCGACAGATACAGGTTCAGATGCGTGGAATCTTCCGGAGTCAGAGTGATTTCCACTCCCAGCGATATGGCATATCTTCTTTCAAAAGAGATTTCGGCATCTTATGATGAAGCCGCAAAAAGAGGGCGTCCTCTGATTTACGTAGGACAATCCTACGGGCATCTCAATGAAATAAAAACTGAAAAAATGGAGAAAAAAAGCGGCTTCCGTGAAGTCAGCTCCGGAGTATGGCATGGCTGGCTCAGGTATCCGCCCCCTGAAAACGGCATGTATTTACAGTCATGGCTTGCAGTATGCGAAGGCGCCAAGGGACTTTTATGGTATTATTATTATGGAGAACAAGCACCCCGGAAGGACCAGCTGAAAGACATGGCTTTTGTCGGCGCTACGGGCAGTGAAACCCGCCTATGGAAAGAACATGCCGAATGCATGAGCGGAATGAAAACCCTCTTCCCTCTTTTCATCTCATGGCATAAGGAAGGAATTAAAAGAGGCAGCGCCGACAACAATTGGATTAAACACAATTCATTTATCAGGGAATTCGATAAGGAAAGATACTACGTTTTCCTTAATACCAGAATCGCGGAATGGGACAAGGGTTCACCAAGGAGGCCGAACAACAAAACTGAACTTTACTTTGATGAAAACGGACTTGCCGGTTTCAAAAAAGCAGGCCCCCTCACTTTCAAGTTCCAGCCGGATGGAAACGAACCCTTATGGGATATATTAACCGGAAAAAAACTCGAGACGAAAGACAATCAATATGAAATAACCCTCGGCCCGGGCAGAGGCCTTGTCCTGATGCAGGGAAATGAAAACGATATTAAAAATATCAGAAAGTTCTTAAATCTGAATTAATCAAATTAGAGAGGGAAGATAAAATGAAAAATTATAAAAGCAGATATAGAAAAAAAAATAGAAGGGGGGTTGACTTCACTCTTCTTGAACTGCTCATAGTGATTACAATCATAATGATTCTCGCTTCCCTCCTTTTGCCTTTGCTGAGTCGGGTAAAGGGCGTGGCAAGACAAAGTTCATGCGCAAACACCCTGAAACAGATAACGCTCGCGGCATTTTCGTATTCCGGCGATAATTCCGATATAATTGTCCCGGCAGATTGGTCAAGCAACACAACTTACACGCACTATTGGACACACAGACTACTTGATTATCTCAATATCAGCAGCGGTTATTACCAGTACTATGGTTCACAGAAAAATGTTCCAGGATACGATTACAGGTGGAGATATAAGGGTGACAAATTGTTATACTGTCCATCACTCGACAGCAGTCCGAACGATCCAGCGGAAAACAGAAATTATTCCCTGACATCTTATGCCATAAACAACAGAATAGCGAAAGACGTAAGGCTTTATCCGACGGACCCCCTTTACAGATTGTCCGCTGTCAAGAGTCCGACAATCAAAGTTTTCTTCACGGAATTTGACAGGGTGTATTATTCTAATGTCTCTGATTTAGGGGCTTTAGGAGCGGGCGATGCCGATTGGGGCATTCACTCTAACGGCAAAACCAACTTCAGTTTTTATGACGGACATGTCAATGCTCTTACAATGGAAAAATTAAGCTATACGAATAATTGGCAAAATTAAATACATAAAGGAATTGCAATATGAACAGTTTTTTAAACAGCACAGTGCTTTTGGTTGCAGGGTTGGCTATCGGAGTTGACGCGGCCCCGCTTACTCTCGAAAATCAATTCTGGAAAATCCAAATGGAACCTGATCTGGGAGGACGCTGCTCAAGCCTGCTGATCAAGGAAAACAATGAGGAACTGGTAAAGGGCTGGGATGCGGTAAAGAAACAAGGAAAGCGCAAAACCACAAAGCAGCAGTATTCCGGCGGGATATGGGGCGGACACATGTGCGGCGCATATCAGGATGAACAGCTTGAGGCAGTCTATGAATTGGGAAAAAACTCTCCGTCCGAAGTATCCATGCGCTGGAACAATCCATACACATTGTTCAGCGGCCTTGAAGAAACAAGGCAAATTACACTGGACGGCGCATCAATATATGTGAAGATACAAGTCGAAAATCTTTCAAAAGAGCGCAGAGTGATTTATTACCGGATACAGGATTTCATAGGCACAGGCGGCCGTCTGGGGCCGGAAGCCGTTTATCTTTATCCTCAGAGAGACGGATTAAAAGCCGAAATGCTCAAAGCGGGCCGGACATTTCCTCTCATGCAGGTACCCGGATCATGGTATGGAATAACGGACATGGTAAAAGATTACGGCATCAAAGTTCAGACTTCCGGCGCGCCCTTGCGAAATGTCATGTTTTGGGTAGGCTCCGCGAAAAGCCGGACCTGTGAACTCTTCTGGGCGCCGGCCACATTGGAGCCCGGACAGAAATGGAACGCCGAAATAACTTATTCCCTCTTCAAGCCTTCTCAGCGGCAGGACGAACTGAGTGCCGCAAGCATCAATACTGCCTTGGCGCAAAACGCGGAAAGGCTTGTATTTCCGCAGCTGATGGACCCGGTATTCGCGCCGGCAAACGGCAAAGCGATCATCACCCCCCTCCACGGCGCGGCCTCCGCTCCGACAACGCCTATAATCGAACAGTTCAAAACACTGAAGGCAGTGAAGCTTTTCGGAACACCGGGGGAAACCGTTCCAGCCGCTTTTTCAATCACCGCCCGCGAAGCTCTGACAAATGGAACTGTCACGTTTTCCGATTTTAAAAACTCTTCGGGAAAAGCCCTGAAAATGACAGCTGATCCCTATTATATTTCACGTGACGGAAACGATTATATGTTGAAAGACTGGGACCTTGCCGTCAATGTGCCGCAGGAAATATGCAACATAAAAAGTCACGTAAAAGGAAGCGAGAAGCTCACGGCATTCAATCTGGAAAAAGACGCATCCGCCCATCTCCGTGCGTATCTACGTATCGCGCCTGAGGCCGAAGCGGGAGATTACTCCGGGTATTGTACAATCCGCCTGAATAACTCCGACGAACTGAAACTTAAAATCGATTTGAAAGTCTATCCCTTCAAACTTGAGATGCCGAAAGATAAAGGGTACGGCGCGTTTTTCCGTTTCGGATTAGAGGGAGATTCTCATGATGCCGGACAGAATTTCGGCATTTCACGGGAAGCTTACCGCAAGGCACTGGAAGAGCTGACCGCTCGCAACTGGCGCAATCTGGTGCTTTATCTCGGTAACAAAGAAAATATCCTTTACGCTTTGGACACACTGGTGGAACTGGGTTGGCGCGATGCCCGCTTTGTTCTGGTAAGACCTGTCATATCTCATGCGGAATTGATGGAACGTTATGGAAAATACAACTTTTCATTCCTTCCCTGGGGAGTGGATGAACCAATAGATTATTTTTCCGTCGATAAGGCAATCAAAAAATATCAGCAGATTTCCCAGCTGGATTATCCGTCCATGAATTTCTCCGCAAATACTCCGCTCTCTCTGGCCCTTATGGACATCCTTCCGAAAACCGAACCTACTATCGCGGTTACCGGAAACGTTATGTATTTCGTTGACAAAAGCAGGGAATTGCACAAGCAGGGACGCCGTTCCTTCTGGTACGCTGGATATCCGAACAGAGAAGTCCAGGGGCGTCTCCTCCGCGGAATTTACGTATGGAAAGAACCCGCCTGCGGCATGATGGACTGGGGCGAAGATTCCTGTTCCAAACAATTGGGCACTGATTTTCATGGTTTCCTGGACGGAAAACTTGTTTCAACGCAGAGACTGGAAAACATCACGCAGGGCGTGAACGATCTGCTTTATCTCAATACTATGGAGCAGGCCCTGGCAAAAGCTGATCCTAAATCCGAAGCCTCTAAAAATGCCGCCGCTTTCATAGCATGGATCAAAAAAAGTTTCGATACCGATTACACTGGTGAAGCCCGTGAAATCGATCAGTATTTTCTTGACATGCTCCGCCGAAAAGCCGCCGACCTGACCGTAGAACTGAACAAAATGAGAATGAATTAACGCCAAGTCGAATTTTTAAGCAGGGAGAGCTGTATGAGAAGCTATAGCAACAACTACAGGAAGGGTTTCGACTTCACACTTCTCGAGTTACTTATAGTTATTAGCATTATAATGATTTTGTCTTCCCTCCTTTTACCTTTGCTAAGTCGGATAAAGAGCGTGGCGAGGCAGAGTTCATGCTCAAACAGTCTGAAACAGATAACTCTCGCGGCATTTTCGTATTCCGGTGATAATTCAGATATAATCGTACCTGCAGATTGGTCAGAATCCGCATCTTATATTAATTTGTGGCCCCATAGACTGCTTGATTATATGAATATCAGCAGTGGACATTATTCTTACTATGGCTCTCAGAAAAATGTTCCGGAATACGATTACAGGTGGAGATATAAGGGTGACAAATTGTTATACTGCCCTGCGCTGGAGAGCAATCCCAACGCAAATCCACAGGCATTGAGTTATTCTTTAACCTCATACGTCATCAACCGCAGGATAGCAAAAGACGTGAGGATATATCCAGATAATCCTCTTTACAGACTCTCCGCAGTTACAAGCCCATCATCCAAGGTGTTTTTCACGGAATATGATTATGTATATTACTCCGGTGATGTCCCAAATGTTGACTGGGGGATTCATCCGCAGCTTAAAGCCAATTTCAGTTTTTTTGACGGGCATGTTAATGCTTTTACTTCGAGAAAATTGAACTATTACAATAACTGGAAAAATTAAATATATTTAAGGAGTTGCTGCATGAACAGTTTTTTAAAGGGTGTCATGATTCTGGCTGCGGGATTGGCTATCGGAATTGAAGCCGCTCCGCTTACACTTGAAAATCAGGCTGGGAAAGTTAAAACTGAACCGGAGACTACTTGCTCAATCCTGCTTGTCAAGGATACAATTCCGGCGGCAACTATTATAATTGCAAAAGATGCCACTCGTTCGGCCCAGTTTGCCGCAAAAGAACTGCAATATCACATTGAAAAAATCACAGGCAAAAAATTATCTATTGCAACAGATGAAGAAAAAATCACGGGAACCCGCATATTGGTCGGAGAAAGCAGTGCAACAAAAGCCATTGGCCTGCAGAATAAAGACTTCAAGCATCAGGAATATTTGATCTGTTTTCAGCCGGACGCGCTGATTCTTATGGGAAAAGACAAGGAAGATAAGGACGCTTTTGATTATTCAGATCCGGCAACATTTCCAGGGCGTTTTGATGAACAGGCCACCTCTTATGCGGTTTATGATTTTCTGGAAAAGTACTGCGGAGTGCGCTGGTATCTGCCTACAGAATTGGGCCTTGTATGTCCCGTACAGAAAACTCTTTCTGTCAAGGGAACAGAGATACGCCGCGAAGCCGCAATGAAGTATAGAGAATTGTATAACATTTCATCTGTACCCGCAAGCCTTTGCGACGAACCGGGGCCACGTTTAGAAGAACGTGAAGGCCGTTTGTTTCTGCATCGCCAACGCCTTGCCGGAATACAACCTTATGCCTGCAATCATTCTTTTTATGGTTACTATGACCTGTTCTTGAAAAAAAATCCGGAATGGTTTGCCAAAGGTTACGACAAAGACATACCTGAAGAAATGCGGCGAAAAATTGACGGTACCAATAGAGAATTTCGGAAATATTACCCCAACATGTGTTATACCAATGAAACCTTCATACAGCATGTTATTGAGAGAGCTAAAGACTATTTTGAGACCGGACATAAGGAATTTAAGGAAGTAGCGGCCGGTGATTATTTCTCACTGGGGCCAATGGACAGTTCAGGAAAAGATAAAATGTGCCAATGCGCTGAATGTCAAAAGCTCATACCTAAAGAGCCTCCCTGCAATACGTGGCGTAAACAACAATTTTTCTTTGATGACAAGAACAGTAACTACATATTCGGGTTTGTGAATAAAGTTGCCAGAGAGGTAAGCAAGGCACATCCCGGTAAATATCTTACTATGTTTGCGTATCATCAAACTTACTACCCACCGACCAGTGAGCCGCTGGAACCCAATGTCGCCATTACATTTTGCATACACGCACAGTTACGGCCCATTCCGGCAATGGACCGTGCCGTAACCGAGCTCTTAAACAAGTGGGATAAAGAATCCAAAGAGCGTCCCAAATATCTCTGGTTATATTTTCATCGTCCCGGCCGCGCGAATCCTTTCTTTCCAGGTTTTATGGCCCATAACATGGTAAAACAGATGAAAGACTATCATGAGCGTGGTTTCAAAGGGATATTTGCAGAACCTGCACCTCTTCCCAAAGGAAAAAGCGAATCACGGAGGGCCCCTATAGTCAATATGCTTGAGTTGTATATCGCTTACAAGCTTGCTTATGACTCGACGCTGGACGGCAATAAATTGATTGACGAATTTTTTGATCTTTATTATGGAAACGCAGGCAAAGCCATGCAGACCTTATATGAGAAAATTGAGCAAGTCTATTGCGATCCGTCCAACTATTTATCCTCCAGCTATTTCGGATATCAGACTGAAAAAATAGCATGGGAAAAACTCGGCACCAAAGAGAACATGGCGGAATTCGGGAAACTGATGGAAGAAGCGAAGCTCGCCGCAAAAACTGAAATTGAAAAGAAGCGTGTGGAACTCTTTGAGAAAAGCGTTTGGGAACGCATGAAGGCCGGGCGTGAAGAATATATAAGTTCCAAAAAACAGAAAAAATCCCCTGAAAAAGTGGATCAAATGGATTGATCACAAACAGGATGGAACAGTCGTTTCGCAGAATTTATCTCTGAAAAAAATCTGTCAGAAGATATCCATTATCTGCTTAGGACAAGGTGAATGTGGATATGTTCCTTTGGAAAAATGCTTTAGTCGCGGCAGATAAAAATACTTCCAGTGGAAGATTGTGGGGCGGATGAGAATACTGCGGATTTTAAATAAACAAACTGAATCTGTAAAAAATGGTAGTAAATAATGTCCAGTTTTTATAAAACCGTTGACCTGACTCCTGGACGGGCGAAGGTGGCAGAGCGTGATTCGATTCTTTCGGCGTGTTGTGGAACAATCGGAGAGGTGACATTCACAGACAGCGCAATCATCATTCTTTATGCCGGTATGCTTGGCGCAAGTGATATGTTTTCATTGATCACTACGGCGGTAATGCCTTTATTCAACGGTATCTTTATTATCCCGATGGCGTTTTTCGCTTACCTTATGATCGTGGCCGCTCCGTTCTTCGGCGATGCGGCAGTCGGCTTGATGATTGCAATGCTGATACTTTTTGCAGTTTCCCATACTGGTTATGTAGCGGGATGGTTCCCTCTGTTGGATACTTTTCTTCTTGGAGAAAGACGTAGCACTTATCTGAGCAAAATGCGTTTTTGCTGGCAATCCATTACTACGGTGTTCATTCTGCTTGCCGGCTTGTGCATAGGAGGAAATCCTTCATTGTGGCATTTACAGTTGCTGTTGCTTATCGCGGCAATTATTTCCATTGGAAGCATCCTTTTCATCGCACGGATTCCGGTGTTCAAAACCGAAAGGCAGGAAGCCTCTCAGCTCAGGGAAGGTCTTTCGCTTGCTGTTTCCAACAAGGCGATGGTTGGTTATTCGGCATATCTTTTCGTTCTTAATCTTGCCGCCTACGGAACCATTCCGATGGCAACGCTTTATTTGAAAAAATATTTGAATGCACCGGACAATATTATTGTCATAATATCTTCGGCCGCACTCGGAGGAATGCTGCTTGGTTCTTTTTGCGCCGGGAAAATCATAAAAAGCTTCGGTTTGAAAAATACTTTCCTCGGCATTCATGTCACTTACGCATTGACCAATATCCTGATTTTTCTCATCGGTAAAAATACAATGAGTTCCGACTGTACGTATGTCGCCATTGCAGTGTTGCTGCTGGTTTACAGTTTCACGTTTGCGAATGCCAATATTGCATCGACTACTGAAATGATGGCCCTGGCAAGACCGGGAAACAAGGTGATGGCGATGGCGTTCTGCGGCACATTCTTTTATGGAGGATCCGGACTTTCACGACTGGTCACGTCGCTGGTCCTAGGGAGCGGCATACTCGCACCAGAATGGCATATCGGCAATATTACATTCTGTCATTATCAGACGATTTTTCTGATTTATTCCGTAGCGATAGTTTTTGTAGCGATGCTACTTGTAGTTGTCCCGGCGATCTTTCCCAAAGGTGAATATGAATATGGCATAGAATAAAGTCATGAAATGACTTTTCACATATTGTTTGACAAATCAGAATGAAAAACGAAAGGAGATTGTCATGTTTGAGTATGGTTTTGCACAGGAGGATATCACTCCGGAGTGTGGTATGCCGCTTTGCGGTTATTTCAATCCGCGTCCTAACCGGGGGGCATTGGACCGGCTTGCGGTCAAGGCTGTTGTGTTTCATTGCGGGGATGAATATTCGGCCATCGTTTCTTATGATTTGTGCATGGTGGACAATGCGTTGGCGACCCGAATGATTAAAGCCCTTTCCGATGCGGGAATTACGTTCGGGGGCAAGGTGCTTTTTGCGGCGACACACACTCATACCGGCCCATATACCTGTACATGTTTCTCCGACTTCACAAATGCCGGATACCTTGACGATCTGGTAAACAAAACGGTTTCCGCGGTAAAGCGGGCGACAGCAAGCCTAGCTCCAGCCGAATTGCTGGCGACCCGTACTGAATATTCAACGCTGGCGTTCAACCGCCGTTTTATTATGACGAACGGACGCATCCTCACCAATCCCGGGAAACTCAATCCTGATATTGTCCGTCCCGAAGGAACGACTGACCCGGAAATACCGCTGCTTGCAATTCGTCAGCATGGAAGCCTGCGGTTGCTTATTGCGAATATCGTCAATCACACCGACACAGTTGGCGGCGACATGGTTTCCGCCGATTGGCCGGGGCGCATGGAAGCGAAAATCCAGCGGGAGCTCAGTTGTGATATTCCGGTAATGACACTGATCGGCGCCCAAGGCAATATCAATCATTTCAATGTAAAAACTGCAGCTGACCAGACCAGTTACGAGGAGGCGATACGGATTGGGAATGGTTATGCGGCGGCAGTCCTTTCTGCACTGTATCAATTGGAGCCTCTGAACTTCGAACAGATGAAAGCCGATGCAGTTGAATTGGAGGCACCGTATATGACCGTTAGCGATGCCGAGTACGAGGACGCCAAACGCATTGCGGAAAAATATAAAGACGCGCAAATGGAGGATGGACGGGATTTTACCAGTGAAGACATCGCCAAGGGGCATCCTTTCGTAAAAAAATTCTTTGCCAAACGCCTTATGGATTGCCGCGACAAAAAGATTTCGGAAAAGCGGGTGGAAAAAATGCTGGCAATCAAATTTGGCGACAGAATCGGCATAGTTTCAGTTCCGTGTGAACCTTTTGTCGAAATCGGACTGGCAGTTAAAAAAGCATCCCATTTTCCACTTACTCTTGTGGCTGCTCTAGGCATGGGAGAAATCGGTTATGTCGGATTGCCGGACAATTACGGCAACGGCGGTTATGAAACCAGTCCGTCACCTAGCGCGAGCGACCGTAACTGGGGACCTACACTAATCAAGACCGCTTCTGATTTGCTTAATCGTTTCTAAGGTACTTTATAACTCAGAAAAGGCTGGAATGTCAGTGCTGAATGAATTCATCCTCTTTATTCTTTTAGTTGTATTAAATATGAAAGAAACGATATGGCAAGGATACGTTATCGGGAGTATTCATGAAGACGTATAACCTGCAGCGTTTTACGAAGATTGAAATACTCCGGAAGATCAGCCGGGAAAACCTTATATCACTTCTGAAACCTTATGAGGGTTATCTTCAACAACAACGAAATTTCAAGATACCGAAACTTGACTCATGCGAGGAATTGAATTATGGAGGCTTGAGCAGGATTTTGCTATCCCCTGACTCTTCCACTCCAAAAGAGCTGGCCGATGCTCTATTTCATATTGATGAGTTTCTGACGCCTGCGGGATTTCGCCATCCAGCGGAAAATCGAAGGAACCGATATTGATGCCACCATAAGCAAAGACGCTTCGTATGCAGACTTGGTGGTGGAAGTCTGGATGCGCAATCATAAAATCATTGAGAACATTCACGAGGAACAATATTTTTGCCGCCTCCGTTCTTTTGATTATTACCAGACTTTGCAGAAGCCGTCAATCACTTTCCAGGAGACATCGCAAAAGGCGACAGTTCCGTTGGAGAAAGATATAAACGAGTGGTTTTATGAAAAGCGGCGCGGGCGCCATGCCAGTCTGTAAAACTGTTTTCTACAAATCCAGTTCGAACTGCATTCCGGCGTGGAGAGGGTGGAGCTGGGTTCCGAGGATTTTGTAGAGACGGCTGAAACCCATTATACCCGTGCAATGTCCCAGGTAAAGTTCAGTGCCGCGTTTTTCAAAAAAATCGGCGACGGCTTTTATTTCCTTGTCGGAAACGGAATTTAGGTGACTGCCGCCGATTACCGTGTTTATAGGGAGATTGGTCAGTTTTTCGGCTTTCTTGTATATTTTCAGAATGCCCGGATGCGAACAGCCCACAACAAGACACGCCGAATAATCGCCTTCTATAATCAAGGATATTTCATCGGTAAATCTGTCGGGGATATGTTCATGACTGCCTTCTTCCCTGTCCCTGGTGAAAGGCCAGCCGTCAGGGAGCTTCTTCCTGCCGCCCGTGGAAAAAAGAATATGCGTATCCGCGATTTTATAAACGTCAGATACCCATCCGACCCTGTCCAGTTTATCAGCGTTCGCTATAGCTTTTCCGGTCTCGTCTGAAACACCGATATAAACGGGCACATGGGCTTTGGCTTTATTGTATTTTCTGATAAGCGCGTCTCTATGGAGGTACAAAGGAGCTCTGGAAGCCTCATGCAACGCCACGGGAATTCCGTTTCCGTGGTCATGATGTCCATGGCTCATGATAATCGCGTCCGCGCCGAAAAGCTCCACGCCTATCGTCCGGGAATTTTCATAAAAAAGCCCGCTTTCCCCGGTATCGAAAAGAACGTTGATATTCCTGGTTTCAATATAAAGTGAAAGTCCGTGTTCGGCCAGAATATGCGGTTCTTCCGCGTGATTTTCAGTTAGAACGGTAAAGTTTATGGAACTCATTTATCCGGCCCCCGTACAGAATCAGGCACAGGAAATAAAAGAAGCGGACGCTTCAAATTATTTCTGGCGGAAAATGATTCTGCCTTTTGTCAGGTCGTAAGGCGACATTTCAAGGGTAACGGTATCGCCGGGGAGAATGCGTATGAAATTCAGACGCATCTTTCCGCTGATATGCGCGAGCACCATGTGCTGAGTGGGTAATTCGACCCTGAACATAGTGTTCGGCAGCAGTTCCCTGACTATTCCATCAACCTTTATCACATCTTTAGCCACGTCAAAATCTCCGGTTCGTGTTGGGTAATATATACCATGTGTTCAAAATGGGCGGATAATTTACCATCAAGAGTGCTGACTGTCCAGCGGTCTGAAGCAGTAATCACCTTGTGTGTGCCCAGATTAAACATCGGCTCGATCGCCAATACCATGCCGGGAATCAGTCTGGGACCTCTGTTCCTGGTTACAAAATTCGGCACTTCAGGGGGTTCATGGAGCAGAGTGCCGCAACCATGTCCGACATATTCCCGGACAACTCCAAGTCCGGCTTTTTTCGCTACTTTTTCGACAGCCGCGCTTATGTCCCCTACATAATTTCCGGCTTTTGCCTCTTTTATTCCCTCCATCAGGGCAAGTTCGGTATTTTCGAGTAAAATCGACTCATCAGAGGCCGGTGCTCTGCCGAGGCAGAATGATTTAGCGGTATCACCGACGCCGCCGTCGAGCTTTACCCCGATATCAAGACTTACAAGATCTCCTTCATTAAGGATTCTCTGATTGCTGCCGATGCCATGAACGACTTCTTCGTTCAGCGAAATACAAATCTGTCCGGGAAAACCTCTGTATCCGAGAAAGGCGCTGGTACCGCCTGTCGAAGCTATCAGAGAGCCCGCGAGGTCGTCCAGATTTTTCGTTGTCATTCCGGGGCGGACAAGCTGTATCAGTTTTTCTCTGACCGTTGCCGCCGCATGCGCCGCTTTTCTTATGGCGCGTATTTCATCTTCGCTGTGAATGACAAAATTGGGTTTCAGCATATCAGTTAAGTACCGAAATTAACATTGGATAAGATTTGTTTTTCGGCAACTCGGAGTCAACGGAACAGAGCAGTCCCTTTTTTTCATAATATTCTATAAGGGGCGCGGTCTGGACGTTATAGACTTTAAGTCTTTCCTGAGCTGTTTCGAGAGAGTCGTCAGCCCTCTGGACGAGGTCTTTTCCGCATTTATCGCATTTGCCTTCCTGTTTCGGAGCGCTGAAAATTTTATTGAATATCGCTCCGCATCCGCCGCATGTGAGACGCGCGGTAAGCCTCTTGAGAAGAAGTTCCTCTCCAGCCTTGAAGTAAACAACGCAATCGAGTTTTTTCCCTATTTTATTGAGGGCCTGTTCGAGAAGTTCAGCCTGTCTTACTGTTCTTGGGAAGCCGTCGAGGATAAAGCCTTTTCCGCATTCATCTTTGCCGAGCCATTCGCCGACCATGTCAGCGACAAGTTCATCGGGGACGAGCGCGCCGGAGCTTACAAAGCCCTTGGCTTTTTTGCCGAGTTCGGTTTCGTTCTTGATTTCAGCGCGCAAAATGTTGCCTGTTGAAATATGAGAAATACCGGTTTCCTTGATAAGTACTTCAGAAAGAGTTCCTTTGCCTGCCCCTGGAGGCCCTAAAAACACGAGATTTTTTTTCTTTATCATCAATTGTCTCCGTTTGATTATTATAAAAACGCAAAAGACGGAATGGTTAAGTTAATCCACATAAAGGATTTTTCAAAAGGAACTTGCTATGATATTCGGGTTTTCAGATAATCGGCAATATTTTCAGAGGGAATTTCAATCTGTTCGCCGTTTTTCATATTTTTGCAGACGAGCACACCTTTCTGAAGTTCCGAGTCGCCGCATATTACGGCGAATTCGGCGCCGGCCCTGTCAGCCGCTCTCATCTGGGCTTTCATGCTTCTGGCTTCCAGTTCTGCTATCACCGCGATGCCGGATTTCCTGAGTTGGGCGGCAAGGCGCATGTTTGACGCGAGCGCCGCTTCCCCCAAGGCAACAAGAAATACCGGACTGCGTTTTAAGTCGGGCTTTGGAAGGCCCAAAGCGTCGCGGACTATGATGAGGCGTTCCATTCCGGCCGCGAAACCTACGCCGATTACGGGCTTTTTGGTTTCCGGGAGAAATATTTCATAACGTCCGCCCCCGGCGATGGCATTCTGCGCGCCCAGCCCGGGATGCACCAGTTCAAAAACTGTATGCACATAATAATCAAGCCCTCTGACAAGGCGCGGATCAACCTCATAATCAATATTCAGTTCTTTAAGAACGGAGCATACTTTTGAAAAATAATTTTTCGTCTCATCGCTGAAATACGATACTATATCGGGAGTATTTTCTATGTGTTCTTTGCACTGCGCCTGTTTGCAGTCGAGTATGCGCCAGACATTTTTTGAAATTCTGTTTTTGCAGTCTTCGCACATGACATCAATATTTTTTGAGAAATGAGCCCGAAGCGCCTCCTCGGCAGGCTTTCTGTCGGCGACAGCGCCTCTGGTATTGAGTTTCAGGTGTGAACCGCTTATGCCTGTTTCCTCAAGATAATGAGCCAGCATAGCTATGCACTCGGCATCAATTTCAGGCGCGGCCCTGCCGACATTTTCGACACCTATCTGGTGAAACTGCCTTCTGCGGCCCGCGGCCGGACGTTCGCCGCGAAACATCGCGCCCGTATAAAATACCCTCCACTCATTTCCATTTACCGCGTCAGTGCCGCTCAATGCCCTCATCACGCCAGCCGTGCCTTCCGGCCTCAAAGTCAGACTGCGCCCGCCCTTATCCTCAAAAGTGTACATTTCCTTCTGGACGACTTCCGTTTCATCACCAAGACCGCGCTTGAAGACTTCGGTATATTCAAACACGGGCGTGCGAAACTCTCCGTAGCCGTAAAGGGGAAAAACACGCCGGGCGGCGTCTTCCAGCAGATACCATGAGGAGATTTCTTCGGGAAATATGTCCGATGTTCCGGGCGGAGGTGATGAATTTGCCATTAGCTGACTCGTCTTCCTGTTGAACTTAACCGGCTTCGCCGGGATTTTAAGACGGTTGCGACGAAGCGCAACCCTCCACAATTATACGTTAATATATCTATCCAGTGGAGGGATTTGCTTCGTCAAATCCGTTCCCAAGATAACAATTTCCTATACGATCAAGTGATTGTAAAATACAAAAGCGCCCCATAGTACTATGAGGCGCGAATAATGCTTAATTCCAAGGAATTCCTGAAATTACTTTATGCTGCCGGGTTTAATTTTATCAACCTGTTCCTTGAGTTCTTTTCCGGCGCGGAATTTAACGACGACGCGTTCCGGGATAACGACTTCATTTTCAGGTTTATTTGGATTACGGCCCTTGCGGCTCTTGCGCACTTTTATTTCAAATACTCCGAAGTTTCTGAGTTCGATATTTCTTCCTTCGGCAAGTTCGTTCGCCATATAATCAAGCGTCTTCTGTACTACAGCTGCTACATCGCTCTGTGTTAAATTTGTTTCTGTTGCGATTTTTACGACCAAATCTCTCTTTGTCATTTTAAAAGAACCCTTTCATTTAATAAGTTAATTACGGTTTATGTTCGTTTAATTATATCCTATAACTAATACCATTCAAAGGCTTAACGCAAAAAAAAATCCCACTTTTTTTTAATTGACACCCTTGAATAATTTTAAACTAATACGCATAAGGCAAAGCACAAGCCTGTTACTGATTTTATCTTAATATTTATCTGCTGAATCGAGGCGGGATGTTTTTAAAGACATTTCAGGTTTGGAATCCAGGTGGATGTCAAGTTGCGGATAAGCGATAACGATGCCGTTTTCTTCAAAAAGTTTATTAATTATTCCTCTTATTACGCTTGGAGCAGCAGCGGCATTATCAACAACAACCCAGAATCTGAGTCTGAAAATAAGAGCGCTTTCACCGAAATCCATAAAAAGCACATTCGGTTCATTTACACGCAATACCAGCTCACAGCGGTTAGCCGACTCAAGCAAAAGCTCGATTACCTTTTCAACATTTGAACCGTATTGGACCCCTACATCAATCTGCCGCCTTAAAATATGATTGTTCAAGGTCCAGTTTTTGAATTCCTTGCTGACAACCTGCAGGTTCGGCAATGAAATCATGGCATTGTCAAAAGTTTTAATAAAAGTGGCGCGAATATTAATATTCTCCACAGTTCCCCATGTCCCGTCAAACTCCACGACATCCCCCGGACGCACCTCCTTGCCAATAAGAAGTATGATTCCGCAGACAAAGTTCTCCAGCAAATCCTTCAACGCAAAACCGAAGCCGACGCTCAATCCCCCGAGAATATATTTTATATTGCCCCAGTCTATGCTCAAGGAGTTAAAAGCGCAGACAATGAAAATAACCCATACACTGTACTGGAATATCAGAAAAGCCGAATGAAGGGAACCCTTATCAACCTGACGCTCAGAGGTAAACACCTCCAACATATACCTTATCCATCTCAGGAAAAATTTAATCAGGAGCACAGTCAGAAAAAGAAATACTATCTTTTCGAGGCTTATCCTGATGTTCACGCCCGGTACAAGGTCAGCCGTATAAACCAACTGCAATATTCTGCCCGCGTTGAATATCTGGCATCCCCAGATAAGCGCGCCCATAAAACCGAGAAGCCACATCAGCGGGATGAGGAGAGTGAAGACAAAACTTACAAGCAACTGTTTCTGCGCTATTTTTCCCGCCATGCCCACAAGAAATTGCGTAAAAATTGAACCGCAGTAAAATAAAGTTACCATAAAAGCGCTTATCACCATTATCAGCAGCGAGGGATACAGATAGCCCAGCCATGCCGCTGTTCCGGCTGCCAGCCAGGAACCTCCACAGAGCAAAGCACCGAAAACAAATTCCCTGTTTTTATATCTGTACCTGAAAAACACAAAGAAAATCCACACTACCCCGGCAAAACTTTCCAGCACCAGCACCGCCAGCAGAGTTCCCACCGGCAGAAGCAGACTCATAAAAACATCAATAAGCACAAGAAACGGGATAAGCGGCAAAAAAGGATTTATGCCGTTCAGTCCCATCTCCAGTTTTCTCAGCTTCCATGCCGAGTCAATAACCGCCAAGCCGATAAAAAAGCCGGAAACAGTAAAGATAATTATATCGTTCGTGCTGGACATCATCAGAACGCAAAGCATCAGATAGAAACCCAGTCCGAAAAAAATATACGGCCTGAGAAAATACAAAAATTCCCTGCGCCTCCAGCGGTACAGGAAAAAGCCGCCGCCCGTAAATAATATAACGACAGCCAGCAGAACAAAAAGAAACTCAATCCCGAATTGATTGGGCATTACCACGTCGAACATTCCGGGAGCGCTGAAACGCCAATCCCAAAGCTCATCCGTGGTTGCCTTCAGCATCTGAATAAAACCGCGTCCCTTCAGATTGCCCAAAAAATTAAAGCGGTAACTGTAATATTTCTCGTAATTCCGCTGAATATTTTCCTCTTCCCTTTTAAAGACAGCATCGCTTTTTTTTCTGAAGTCCCCGGCCTCGTCAAGCATTTTTTTCAGATGTGATATTCCGGTATCAAATTGTTCAATGATAGGCAGGACATGATAGCGTATCCAATTTTTCTGCCATTGCAGTTCCGGGGCTTTTATATCGAACGCCTGGACCATTTCGAGGTTTTTCTTAATCTGTTTTCTCATGCTATCGAATTTTTCCAGGTTATTTTCCAGAAACACGCAAATGTTCTCAAAGGAATTTTTCAGGTCAACAAGCTGGCGGAAATAAAATGAAGCAAAATAAGGGGCTTCCTTGGGTTGTACCGCGATCAGGTGTTCCAGCTCGAAAAGTCTGGTACCGGCCTGCTTGAGTTTTACGTTGAATTCAAGCTCCGTTTTACGGAGATTTTCATTTTCCCTTTTCCGTAATTCCATAATCTGAAGCTCCGTCCAGTCGGTGGAAATGGCCTCAAAAAAGATGTCAAGTATTTTCTGGGAATTCTCGTTTTCATCGATTTCGAGTTCAGGAAGGATATTGTCACCGGAAAGCAGGCGCGACGGAAAACAGGCGAATAATAAAATCATCAAGAAACCCAAAAAGAAACGGATAGTTCTATTTTTCACTCAGAATTACCTTCCGTTTTGAGATTTTTGAAATATTTTCTGTGCAGTTGAATATATTCTCCGGATGAGATGATATTCTTGATGCCGTCATTTAAATTCAGCATCAGGACCTCATTGCTTTTCCCAAGAGGAAATCCCAAATATGAATATTGATAAAGCTTGCTGAAACATTTTATCTTCGACTGCAATTTTCTCCCATAATAACAGTTTACGGCATAGTCTCCGATTACCGCGTCAACACTGCCGTTTACGAGCGCCTCATATAATTCCGCGGAATCTTCATATACAAAAATCTTTTTAACTTTGCCTTTTTTCTCCAGTTCCCGGGAATAAGTCTCGCCTGTGCCGGGAAATGTGCCGAGCGTCTTTCCTTTGAGATTCTCTATTTCCGTTATTGAAACATCATCACCGCGCACTGCCAGCGCAAGGCCTGTTTCCATGCACGGCCATGAAAATCTGAAATGCTTTTCACGTTCAAGCAGAATTGTTATGGTAGTAGCCATATCGATTTTCCCCGCTGGTATCTCCGTAAAGATATCACTGAATGTGAGATCTTTGTAAATCAGGTTAATTTTTTTGTATTTGGCAACAGCTTCGAGCAGTTCAATGTCAAAGCCTGTATATCGGCCTGTTTTGGGGTCTTTCATTGCAAACGGCGGATAGCAGTAAACGCCCACGGTTATATTTTGCAGGAGAACGTTGGAGTATACCGAACGAATATAAAGAACTGTTCCGCCGATGCCAAGCAATAAGATAATTAAGATAAGCAACTTTGTTTTCATATATGAAAAAATATCAAAATTCCCTTTTTATATGAGGCTAAGTTAATTGGCTTGTCTGTTCTTTTCAAGATAATTAACTTCATATACAAGTTTTTTTAGGAATTTACGAAGCGGAGGCCCAATATATTTTTTTGTAAATCATAAGTTCATCAGCATAAAATTTGTGATATTAATATTATCAAAAGTTCAGAGCATAAATCGAAAAAGGAGTATATTATACAAAAATAGAAGGGAAAAACAATGAACACGCACTGCACCGTTTCTCGCTATCTTCTCAGCCGCCTGCAGGGCCTTGGCATTAAACATCTTTTTGGGGTACCGGGCGATTATGTGCTGAATTTTCTGGACGAGGTTGTTGCCTCTCCCGTCAAATGGGTAGGCACATGCAATGAATTGAACGCCGGTTACGCGGCGGACGGTTATGCCCGCTGCAACGGCTTGGGGGCCGCGCTGGTAACTTACGGCGTAGGCGGATTGAGTATTTTGAACGCGGTTGCCGGAGCTTATGCTGAACGAATACCGCTGATTATCATCAGTGGCGCGCCGCCGACCGGACAAAAAGCATCAGGCGCATTGGTACATCATCTCATTTCCGACTATTACCTGCAATTGGTGATGTTCAAAAAAATAACGTGCGATACCGCGGTACTGAGCAGCGCTAACACCGCTCC
>MHBF01000127.1:25166-37846 GCA_001803225.1 Lentisphaerae bacterium GWF2_44_16
TTATCTGGAGATACCCTCAGATATTGCCCTTGCGCCATGCCGTTCACCCGGGGAAATGCCGGATCTTGCGCCCTTGCCGTCCGACAAAACCTCGTTGGCCGAATGCATCTCAAAAACAGTAGAAATGCTTGACCGTGCCGCGCATCCGTTGCTTCTCGCGGGCATGGAACTGCACCGTTTGGGATTGGGGAATGACGCGCTTCATCTGGTTGAAGCTACGGAACTCCCTTTCGCCACCATGCTGAGCAGCAAGTCGGTGCTGCCGGAGCTTCACCCTCAGTTTGTCGGCATCTATCAGGGAGGATGGAGCAGAGAAGTCGTGCGCCGTCAGGTGGAGGATGCAGACTGCCTGCTGTCGCTAGGCGTTTGGATGACTGATCTGGATACCGGGCTTTTCAGTGAAAATCTCGACAGCCGGCGCATGGTCTCCGCCGCCGGCAGTCAGGTGTGCATTGGAAACCATCATTACAGGGAAATACAACTTGGAGATTTTATCCGGGGCCTGGCGTCCAGGGTAAAACCCCGTTCCTACCTGATTTCACATCCGCTTGAGAGCAATCATCTCAGAAAACAGTTTACGCCTGAACCTTCCTGTGTGCTGACAGCGCCCCGCCTCTATGAATGCCTGGACAGTTTTCTTGACGACCAGATGGTTTTGCTGGCGGAACCCGGCGACGCCTTCTGCGCGGCACCGGAATTTCACATTGAAGAAGCTCAGAATTTTATTATCCAGCCTTATTATTGTTCGATTGGTTTCTGCACTCCGGCCGCCCTGGGAGTAGCGCTGGCGTGTCCCGGAAAACGTCCTGTAGTCCTTAGCGGGGACGGCGCTTTTCAAATGACAGCGCAGGAAATCTCATCCTTGATCCGTGAACGCTGTCCCGCAATAATAATACTGATCAACAATGACGGCTATCTTATCGAACGGAAGCTTCATAAAGACGGCCCGTATAATGACATCCAAATGTGGCAGTACTCAAAACTGCCGGGGGTTTTCGATAACGCTAACTATTCTATCGGCATCCAAGCCTCGACCGAAGAAGAATTGGCACAGGCAATGCAGATTGCCATCCGGGAAAAGGAAAAACTTGTCTTGATCGAAGCCAGGCTGCCGAACCGGGATTGTTCCGCCGGACTGGAGCGCATCGGCAAGGCATTCCGTCAGGCGAAATAGAAAAGAAATTCGCAAAAAACCCTTCATTCTTGCGCTCATCGGTTTTTGCCAGATGGGATTTTATAGACTTATTTTTTCAGGAAGGAAATAATCTGGAGGAGTTTCTGGAGTTTGGCTTTCGGGGTTTTAGCCTCAGGCATTAGAGGGATTTTGCCGTCTTTTCTGAAAATGCCCCTGGAACCTTCTATCATGACTTTGCCTTCGCTTACGTTAATCGAACGGTATCCGGCAGAGGCAATATCCAGTTTTATTTTCGCGATGGTGAGCATGGTAGACGCTTCCGCGGGGAATTTGCCGTATCTGTCAGTCAAATCTTCCCTGAAAGCTTCAATTTCGGCATCAGAGCTCAAGCGCACTAATGTTTTATAGGCTTCCATTCTGAGTTTTTCGGAAGGTATAAAGTCGGGGGAAAATCCGGCGGCGATTTTACCTTTGGGGGCCTTGTGCCCGAAACAGATAAAATCGATATAAATATCCACTGCGGGGGCCAGTTTTTCAGGTTCGCCCTTGAGTTGCGCCACCGTTGAACGCAGAAACTGGCAGTAGAGGTCAAAGCCTATCGCGTTTATATGCCCGCTCTGTTCAGAGCCGAGAAGGTTTCCGGCGCCGCGTATTTCCAAATCCCTCAAAGCGAGTTTAAAACCTGCTCCAAGATGGGTGTAACGCCTTATGGCGGCTATACGTTTGCGGGCATCCCCGCTGAGTATTTCGTGTTTCGGAAGCATAAGGTATGCGTAAGCCTGCCTTGACCATCTGCCTATACGGCCTCTGAGCTGATAAAGTTCCGCGAGCCCGAAACGGTCGCAGCGCTCTATTATCATTGTATTGGCGTTGGGTATGTCAAGGCCGGATTCTATTATTGTGGTGCAGACGAGAACGTCTATTTTGCCGTCAATGAAGTTGAGCATTATGTTTTCGAGTTCATCCTCGTTCATTCTGCCGTGGGCTGATGCGAAAGTGGCGCCGGGTATCAGTTTTCTGAGACGCTCGCATACTTCGGTTATAGTGCCGACCCTGTTATGGAGATAATAAACCTGTCCCCCGCGCTGAATTTCCTTTTCAATGGCGGAAACCACAAGGCCCTCATCGTAGTGGGAAACGACTGTCTGTACAGGCAGCCTCAAGCCGGGCGCGGTCATAAT
This sequence comes from Lentisphaerae bacterium GWF2_44_16, assembly GCA_001803225.1. Lineage (GTDB taxonomy): Bacteria > Verrucomicrobiota > Lentisphaeria > Victivallales > GWF2-45-14 > GWF2-44-16. The sequence goes on from MHBF01000127.1 coordinate 27,483, forward strand.
TGTACTCAAGTCACGCACACCGGTCATGGACATATAAAGCGTTCTGGGTATGGGAGTGGCGGTCATGGTCAGCACATCAACAGTCGCTCTCAGACGCTTGAATCTTTCCTTGTGCTCGACCCCGAAACGCTGTTCCTCATCGACTACCACCAGACCGAGATTCGTGAATTCCACATCGTTCTGTATCAGCCTGTGAGTGCCGATTATTATATCGACTTTGCCTTCTTTCAAGCGGGTTATGATTTCACGCTGTTCTCTTTTGGAGCGGAAACGGCTCAGCATTTCGATAATGACGGGATACTCGGCAAAGCGTTCCTGAAAACTGTAAAGGTGCTGCTGTGCCAGTATTGTGGTTGGAACAAGCACGGCGACCTGTTTGCCGTCCATAACACACTTGAAAGCGGCCCTTATGGCGATTTCGGTTTTACCGTAGCCGACGTCTCCGCAAAGCAGTCTGTCCATGGGCTTGGATGAGGACATATCATTTTTGATCTCGATTGATGCCTTTATCTGGTCTCTCGTATCGTTGAAGGGAAAAGCCTCCTCGAAAAGCTTCTGCGAAATATCGTCTTTAGGAAAAGCATACCCCGAAGACGCTGCCCTGAGGGCCTGCACTTTCAGCATTTCCAGGGCCATTTCCTTTACGGAGCGGGCGGCGGCGAGCTTGGAACGCACCCATTTTTTCTCCCCTACCCTGCTCAGAACTGTAACACCTTTTTTTGAGCCTATATAACGGCTGACGGTATCTGCCTGCCAGAGGGGAACATAGACTTTAGCCCCGTCCGCGTATTCAATCACAATTACTTCCTGTTCAACGCCGCGGCTGGATATTTCCTGAATTCCCCTGAATATGCCGATGCCGTGTTCGAGGTGAACGGCATAATCCCCTTCCTCAAGGTCAGAGAAATTAGTTATATCAGCTTCGGGCATTCTGCTGACAAGAGGTATCAGAGAGGGAGAGGCGGTCTTGCGGCGTATGGCAGAGAAAAAAAGTTCCTTTTCAGTGAGAAATACTGTTTTTTCTTCAGGAATGATAATTCCGTGTGGAAGTCTGACATTGTCTATTAATATGTCTTCTTCAGCGATGTCTGCCTTTTCACGCCATTCCCTGATATGGGACAGGTCAGCCTCGTTTCCGCCGAGCGCGGCCACTGTATAGCCGGTTTCAAGCCATTGTTTTATCTGCTCGCTCACGAGCCGGCGCAGTATTTCTGAAGAACTTTCCCCGGCCTCTTCCGGAATAGACTCAAAAATATGCGCGGAGGAAGGATAACAGCCACAAACGGTTTTATCCTCCGCCTCAGCCAGCTCCCCTGTTTCCGCTATTTTTATGATTTTTTCAGCGTATTTTTCTGTTATGCGCCCCCATTCAGCAAGTTCCTTTTCAGAACCGAACCTCTCAAGATGTATTTTGCACTGTTCCGGAAATATAATTATTATTTCGGGCTGCCTCTCTTCGATATAGTCAAAGAAACTGGCGCCGGAATCTTCAGTCAGCATCCCGGCCCTGGGGATTACGGTGAACTCATCGACTTCCCTGATAGAACGCTGAGTTTCAGTCGAAAATTCCCTCATCGATTCTATTTCATCCCCGAAAAATTCAAGCCTGACGGGATATTCGCCGGAAGGTGAAAAAATATCAATAATGCCGCCGCGCCTTGAAAATTCGCCCGCGGTACTCACTTCATACTCATCGTCATAGTCCAGTTCCAGAAGTTTTTCAAGAAGTGCCGAAAAAGGATAATTCATCCCTTTTTTTAGACTTATCTTTCCCTCAGCCAAGGCTTTAACCGGGGGCGCCGGGGAAAGCAGCCCCGTTATGCTTGATATTACAAAATCCGGCTTTTCTGTAAGAGTTTTATAGAGTGCCTTCGCCCTGTTAGCCTCATTTTCGGGCATGAACTTTGTCCCCTCCACGGCCTCAGGCAGGTATATTCCCGAAAAGCTTTCCCCAAAACATTCCATCCAGGCAAGCAGCTGATTGTTTACGTCTTCAGCCATTGCCAAGGTCGGAAGCACAGTCAGAAACGGCGGACGACCTGTTTTTATGAGTTTCAGCATTAAAGGGGCAAGAGAAAGAATGTCAGCTTCAGAAAACATCTTTATTTTCCTGAAGTTTCCGTCGTTGAGCCAATGCTCAATTTTCTCTTTCCACATGAGTTTTTTTGCTTTCATCCCTTGACTTTTCTCAAATAATGATTAGATTCCCTGCCTTTTGCATTAAGAATTATGTAAAAGATTATATAAGGTATATTCATAAATAAAAATTAACAGAATGTTTTGACTATGGCTATTTCAAAGAAAAAAGCTGATTCAAAAAAGAATACCGGGAATAAAAAGAAACCCGTCAAGGCAAAAAGCAAAGCCCCTGAAGCAAAAAAAACTGTTAAAAAGCTTCAGAAAACTGTTAAGAAAACTGTTTCCATAGCGAAAAAAGGAAAACCTGTGCTAAAAAAAGCCCCTGTTAAAAAAACACTGCCGCCTAAGAAGGCCGTTTCGAAGGCGCCTCATAAAAAGCCCGCGCCCGTAAAACATACCGCGAAAAAACCTGTTCCCGTAAAGAAAAAGGCGACTGCGGCAGTAAATAAAAAAGCGGTCAAGCTTGTAAAAAAGCCTGCAAAAAAGATTATTAAAAAAACTGTTAAAAAGCCGGTCGCTCTTAAAGCTAAAAAACCAGCCTCTGTCAAAGCTAAAAAGCCTCTTGCTGTCAAAAAGAAAGCTCCGGTAAAGGCGGCTGTTCATAAAAAGACGGCGGCGCCAAAACAGAATAAAGCAAAACATCCGGCCCCTAAGCCAGTCAAAAAAGTTTCAGCTCCCAAGAAACCGGCTGTTAAGAAATCAGTTCCGGTGAAAAAGGCAGAAAAGAAGCCTGTTGCCGTCCCGGTAAAAAACGCTGTAAAAAAGCCAGACTTGAAGAAACTTTCAATTGTTGAGGTAAAAGAGCCGAAAAAGCCTGTTCCGAAAAAAGAAAAAGTTCTGAAAAATGTGGAAGAAGAGCAGATTGAAGAAGACGCTCTGTTGAAAGAAAAAAAGAACAAGGCAAAAGCAAAAAAGGATGAAGATAAGAAAAGCGCATTGGCAAAAGCCGCGGCGTCAGTGTCCAAAAATGACACTATGAAGGTGTATATGCAGGACATAGGCCAGATTTCGCTGGTTACCAAGGAAGAGGAAGTTGACCTTGCCGCGAAAATCCATGGCACAGATCCGAAAGCGCACGAAGAGGCCAGGGCCACATTGATTCAGGCCAACCTGAGGCTCGTCGTAAAAATAGCTCACGACTTCAAAGGTTTGGGGTTGCCGTTGCTTGACCTTATTTCAGAAGGCAATATCGGCCTGATGAGGGCAGTGGAAAAATTTGACCCGGCCAAGGGTGCTAAATTCAGCTCATACGCGGCATGGTGGATAAAGCAGTCCATGAGAAGGGCGCTTGCCAATCAGAGCCGTACAATAAGAATACCGGTGCAGTCAGCCGGAAAGATAAACAAGATAAAATCAGTCAGAATGAAGCTTACCGAAGAACTCGGACGCGAACCTACTGACGCTGAAATAGCCGAACATCTTGATTTCAGCGAACGCACAGTCGCCGGATTGAGGCTTGCCGATTTGCGCACGTTTTCGCTGCATGATCCGATACAGCAGGGCGAAGACGGGGAATTTCAGGACATCATACCCGACCGCGGCGCCATGACACCTGACCGGATACTTGGCGACGTTGAATCGGTTGACCGTCTGCTTGACTTGCTTCTCGACTTGGACAACCGCGAAAGAATGATACTTAAAATGCGTTTCGGTCTCGATGGAAGCAGGCCGCGTACGCTTGAGGAAGTCAGTCAGCAGATAGGACGCACAAGAGAACGCGTCAGACAGATACAGAACCAGGCTCTCGGCAAACTCAGAATGATGCTTGCCGATGAAGCAGGTTTCGCAAGTGAATAAGAATTTAATTTATCATATAACATTATTGATTGGGGGTGAGTGAAACATGGAAGCAACAGAAGTACGCCTCAAAAAAGGTGAAGCTATCGACCGCGCTTTACGCAGACTTAAAAAGAAACTCGATAAAGAAGGCACTTTGAAAGAACTCCGCAACCGCAGGCATTATGAAAAGCCCAGCGAAAAAAAACGCAGGAGTCAGCGCCACGGCGGTAAAAGATAAGCCTTTTTTTATGACTATATGAGGCGTCCCGGCGTTCATATGCCCGCGACGCCTTTTCAATTTTTATCTGAAGATTTATAATGGCATCAAGCAAAAACTCTTCTAAAGATTTTAAAGACAATGTGCCGCGCCGTACCGGCTGGGGCATTCTCCCGACTCTGGACGGCTATGTCCTCCGCGAATTCATGATACCGCTTTCCGTCCTCATCATGGGCTTTGTCCTGCTTTTCGTCATTGGTGATATCTTCAATGACTTGAAGGATTTTCTGGAAAAAGACAGTACGGCAACGGTACAGACCATGCTGAGATATTTCCTGCTTCTTATGCCGGGCAATATACGTTTTATCCTCCCTATTTCGGTTTTGCTTGCCTGCATGTACACCATGGCCAACTTCGGCAGGCATGCTGAAGTTACAGCCATGCGGGCCTCGGGCATTTCCCTGCTCCGCTGCGGCGGCTCCATTTATATGGTAGGCCTCATCATAACAGGCATAAACTTCTGGTTCAATGAAAGGCTCGTCCCTGACTGCGAACGCGAATCCGTCATACTTAAAAAAACCGCGACAAACCCCGATTTCAAATATGAATATCTCAATATGCTCACCTACAGAAGCAATGACAAACAGCGCACATGGCTTTTCAAATGCTTCGATGTGGACGGAGTACAAAAAGAGGTAATCCTGAAAAAATACCGCGCGGACAACACGCTGGACTGGGATATCCAGGCAAAAGAAGCAAAATTCATACCCGGCAAAGGATGGGAATTCTATAATGTCGCATTAACACCCTACGACAAAAGGGGCTTTATGCCGGGAAGTCCCCAAAAATTCGATGTCCTTAAAAAAAGCATTGAGGAAATTCCTGACGTGCCTTACGAAATAATGAATGCGGTAAAAGCCCCCGAAGACCTCCCGTCATGGGTAATTTGGGGTATTCTGAACAAAACAAAAAATATGGCGCAGAACTGCAAAAATGTTTACAGTACTGTTTTTTATTCCAGAATGGCCTTTCCGTGGGCCTGTTTTCTGGCTGTTTTTCTCGGCATTCCCCTGGCGGCGAGAAATGAAAGGGGCGGCATATTCAAAGCCATAATACTCGCGGTTGCAGTCATCATCACATATCAGCTTGTCTCACACATATTTGTGATCCTCGGTAAACAGGGCTATCTCAACTCCATGCTGGCCGGACTAGCCCCTACCTTTGCCTTTATCATCTACGGCTGGTATAACATCCGCAAAGCTTGACTTTTTTTACATTCCGCCATGCTTTCAAATTATTCCCTGCAAAATTATGTTCCGGGGCTTTTAATTCAGCCTGTTTCAGGGTAGAATATCAGGTTTTCATATTCAAATTTCAGGAGGAGTACAATGAAAGAGACATGGATGGAAAGAAAACATAAATATACTTTTATTGACGGCAAGAGCGGTTTTACGCTTTCCATCGCCGGAATGTCGTTCAGCGACAGCGATATGGAAGGAATGAAGGACAAGTTCGAAAAGGCCTATGGCGGGATGCTCAAAATCGAAGCCGGAGAAATAAAGAATCCCGATGAAAACCGGAAAGTGACCCATTTCACAGACAGAGCATTCTATTCCGGTTCAAGCCTTTTTTCCGATGTCGAGGATTTTGCCGAAAAACTCCGCAAGGGTGAAATTAAAGGCAGCAGCGGCAAAAAATTTGAATACGCCGTAATCAACGGAATAGGCGGTTCCGCTCTCGGCCCCCAGCTTATGCAGTTCGCCATAAGAGGACCTTACTGGAATGAGCAGTCCGAACAGAAAAGACAGGGTTCCCTTAAAATATATTTCCTTGATAATACCGACACGGCGGGCTTTGCGGATGTAATGGAGGTTATTGATCTGGAAGCCGCGCTCGTTGTTAATATTTCCAAATCCGGCGGCACACAGGAAACAAAAAATAACATGATAGCCTTTGAAGCCGCATACAAGAAGGCGGGCATTGATTTTTCAAAACACTCCTGCGCCATTACCATGAAAGGGAGTTCCCTTGATAATCATGCCGCAAAAAATAACTGGCTTAAAGTTTTCGAGATGGCCGAATCCATCGGGGGCAGGACAAGCGAAACAAGCATTGTAGGCCATCTGCCCGCCGCGCTGGCTGGAATTGATTTCAGAAAGTTCATTGATGGCGCCTGCCACATGGACGACCTTACAAGGGAAAAGGATTTCCCAAGAAACCCCGCGTATCTCCTTTCAGCGATGTGGTATATAGCCGGAAAGGGCCGTGGAGACAGAAATATGGTGATAGTACCGTATTCTGACAGGCTTGTGCTTCTTTCGAGATACCTCCAGCAGCTCGTCATGGAAAGCCTCGGCAAAGAAAAAGACCTGGACGGCAAGCTCGTCAATCAGGGACTTAACGTATTCGGCAACAAGGGCGGGACAGACGCGCACGCCTTCATTCAGCAACTCAATGACGGGAGAGACGACTTTTTCGTGACATTCATAGAAGTTATGAAAGACGCGCTCAGCATCCCGATCGAAAAAGGCATCGCGATGGGTGACTATCTGCACGGTTTTCAGGCGGGACTTTCAAGCGCGCTGAGAAATAAAAACCGCCAAGTGATTGAAATGACCGTTGATAAAGTCAGCGAGTTCAATCTGGGGATGCTCATAGCCCTCTACGAAAGGGCTGTGGCCGTATATGCGGAATTCATAAATGTAAACGCGTTTCATCAGCCTGGCGTACAGGCTTACAAGCTTGCCAGCAAAAATGTCATAGACCTCCTGCTCAAGCTGGAGAAAAAACTTCAAGACATCACTGATTTTGAGGGCAGTTCATCTGATATAGCAGCTAAGTTGTCTCTGGAAAAACAGGAAGATGATGTGAACGGTATTCTCGCTAAATTCGCGGATAATCCCGAAAGCTGTAAGCTCAACGGATTCTCTATCACACGCAGATGGAACAAAGATGCCGGCTGGGTTTACCGCATCATAAAGAACTAGCGGAAACGTTTTGCGCGGCTTTCCCTCTTGAGAAATACAAGTTATGAACTATTGTATCGGTTCAGTTTAAAATTATGGAGATATTAAAATGCCTACTTACGAGTATAAATGCGACAAATGCGGGCACGGTATGGATGTCTTTCAAAGCATGAAAGACAATCCACTGACAAAATGCCCTGTCTGCAAAAACGATAAACTCCGCAGGGTTATCGGCACGGGTGCGGGGATTATTTTCAAGGGAAGCGGTTTTTACTGCACCGATTACAGATCCGAGAACTATAAGAAATCAGTGGCAAAAGACAAAAACGAACCCGCGAAAACCGAAACTGCGCCCAAGGATAAGGATAAAAAACCAACAGCGAAAGTTGAGGCTTGATTTATGTTAATCAAATGCCTGAATTGTAACCACGAAAATCAGCTGGGGTCCATCTTCTGCAGAAGTTGCGGCCAGAAACTTGATATTGAAGCCGTGCGCCCCGAACTTAAAGATGATAAGAAAACCGGAATATTCAAAGTTCTCAGAAAAATAATCACGATAGTAATTCTTCTCTCTGTGCTTGGTGTCCTGGCCGGGTTATTTATTCCTTACGGCTTCAAAAAATATGAAGCCCTTACCGAGGAAGCCCAGACCAAGGCAAAAGACACGTATGATGCAATGATATTCAGAATTGACGGCGTGGGAAGAAAAAAAGAATTTACATTTTCCCTGCCAGAACTCACGTATCTTTTCAATAATGTCATTACAGCCGCTACCGGGGACAGTTCCGTCACTTTTGACAGCGACGGCAAAGACGGCCTGTTCATAATATCCGAATCCAAACTCTATAACACGCTTCCACTCAGAATGGAACTCGCCGGAAACCTTTCTGAAAATATGGACGCCGATGAAAATGACATGGAAAAAATCGCTTTTTCCTTTAATATTACAGGCGCAAAGTTCGGACATGTGCCGATGCCGGGCTTCATGATATCAAAACTGGCTGAAAAATTCAAACCGCTTCTCGAATCCGAAACGATTTCCAAAATTCTGAAAGCAATCTTTAAAGCCCAGCTCAACGAAGACGGCAATCTCCTCGTGGTATTAAAAAAAATACCGAAACCTGTTAAAAAATAAATGAAAAATACATTCTTTTAATGTAATGCTTTATAAAAACGTAAATATAGAATCTTTCGGGTATGAAGTTCCGCCTGAAAGAATCAGTTCAGAGGAAATAGAAGCCCGCCTTAAACCGGTATATGAGCGCCTCGGCCTTCCGGCAGGCCGCCTTGAGCTGATGACCGGAATAAAGGAAAGACGCTTCTGGCATCCCGGCACTCTTCCCAGCGATGCCGCCGCTCTTGCCGGAGAAAAGGCAATCGCTTCCGCAAATATACCCCGTGAAAAAATAGGATGCCTCATAATGTGTTCGGTTTCCCGTGACTTTCTGGAACCCGCAACCGCGACCATTGTTCACAACCGCCTGGGACTCTCTGAAAAGGCAATGGTTTTCGATATTTCAAACGCCTGCCTGGGCATTCTTACGGGAATGACGGTATTGGCCAATATGATTGAACTCGGACAAGTGGAAGCCGGCTTGCTGGTATCCGGCGAAAACAGCAGGCCTCTCCTGGAATCGACCATAGAAAAACTTCTCACAGATAAAAGCATTACACGTAAGTCCATAAAACCGCTTTTCGCTTCTCTCACTATAGGCTCCGGTTCCATCGCCGTTCTCATGTCCGGCAGGAAAATAAGTTCGTCAGGCCACTGTCTTCATGGCGGCGCATCTTATTCCGCCACCCGCTACAATGACCTTTGCAGAGGCGGCAACCCCGAAAAAGGAATGCGGGATGGAGCTGAAACCCTTATGAACACCGATTCTGAAATGCTGATGAAACGGGGCGTTGAAACCGCTTTCAAAACTTGGGAAATTTTCAAGGAAAATCTCAAAATCAGGGCCGATGACATTGACTGTATATGTACGCATCAGGTGGGTTCCGCTCATAAAAAACTTCTTTTTGAGGCGCTTTCTCTGGACGCCTCCAGAGATTTTTCAACACTCGAAAATTTCGGCAATACCGGCTCGGTGTCATGCCCTCTGACGGCGGCAATCGCAATCGAAAAAAATGTCATAAAGGCAGGTTCTTATTTTGTCCTTCTCGGAATAGGCAGCGGCATAAATTGTACAATGCTCGGAGTAAAATGGTAATGCCTGACATATCTGAAATAAAAGACATATATCCTTTCAAATCCAATTACTTCAGGATAAAAGATTATAATTACCATTACGTGGACGAGGGCAAAGGCGAACCCGTTGTCATGGTGCACGGAAATCCCACATGGTCTTTTTATTACAGAAGGCTCATATCTGAAGTCAGCAAAACACACAGGGCCATCGCCCCCGACCACCTCGGCTGCGGTCTCTCCGACAAACCCCAGAATTTCGAGTACCGCCTTGAAACACACATTGACAACCTTGAGGCGTTTCTCCTCTCGCTGAAGCTGGACAAAATCACTCTCGTTATGCACGACTGGGGCGGTGCCATAGGCATGGGCTTTGCCGTACGGCATCCACAGAAAATAAAAAGGCTCGTAATTCTCAATTCAGCCGCGTTCTCCATGCACTGGATACCATGGAGAATATCCCTCGGCAGAATACCATGGCTCGGCGAAAAGCTGATAAGAAAATTAAATCTTTTCTGTTCCCTCTCCGTCAGAATGGCCGTCAGCCGCAAACTTGCGCCGGAGGTTAAAAAAGGCCTCCTTCTGCCTTATGACAGTTATGAAAACAGAATCGCCGTTTACAATTTTGTGGAAGACATACCGCTGCGCCCGGAACACAAATCTTATGAAGTGCTTCTTCAGGTGGAACACGGCCTCTGGATGTTCAGGGAATACCCCGTTTGCATAATATGGGGCATGAAAGACTGGTGCTTCACGCATAGATTTCTGGAAAGATGGATATTATATTGTCCTCAGGCACAAGTTTTCCCTATTAAGGACGCAAACCATTATCTGCTGGAAGACGCGCCGGATGAAGTAATAGGGTATATCAGAAAATTTTTAAATAACAATTGAGTGAATTGAATTTTATGAGTAACAGTGGAATTCAGCTTGAACTGGTATTTGAAGAAACAGCGAACCGTTTCAAAGAACGGCTCGACAACGGAAACTTTTTTGTCCTCGCGGAAATCAATACGCCCGCAAAAAAATCAGACTTGACCGCTGCCGTGAACAAGGCTTCGGAAATTGAATACGCTGT
>MHBF01000128.1 GCA_001803225.1 Lentisphaerae bacterium GWF2_44_16
TGATTACCGCAGGCACCGTAATAACTACTCTTGACGACCTCTCTGTAATAAAACTCTCCTTCACAGTGCCGGAAACCTTTATCGCCTCGCTGAAACCGGGAATGACCGTCGAAGCCGGATGCGCCGCATATCCGGACAAAAAATTCACAGGCAAAATAAGCATCATAGACTCCAGGGTTGATCCCGATACCAGGGCCGTAACCATTCAGGCGGAATTTCCTAATCCCGGCTCCATGCTAAAACCCGGAATGCTGATGAACATAGAAATAATCAGCAATCCCAGAGAAGCCGTATCCATCCCTGAAAAAGCCTTGCTCTCATACGCGGAAAAACACTTCGTCTATATACTGGGCAAAGACATGACCGCCGAAAGACGTTCAATCTCAATAGGCGCACGTACCTTCGGAAGCATTGAGGTGAAAGACGGATTGAAAGAAGGCGAAAACATTATATGCGAAGGCATTGATAAGGTAAAGGACGGAGAAAAAGTCATGATTGCCCCGGGAAAGGGAGGCGTTTAATGATACTCTCCGATATCTCAGTAAAACGCCCTGTATTCGCCACTGTGATAAGTCTGCTGCTTATCGTCTTCGGCATAATCTGCTATCAGAGGCTGCCTCTGCGCGAATACCCGGATATAGACTCTCCGATAGTTTCCATCAAAACCGAATACACGGGTGCTTCCGCCAATGTCGTCGAAACAAAGGTCACACAGATTATAGAGGACAGCGTCTCAGGAATATCCGGCCTTAAAACCATCGATTCAAGCAGTGAAGACGGAATGTCCAACGTCACCCTCGAATTCAATACCAATGTCAATATAGAAGAAGCCGCAAACGACGTCAGGGACAAAGTCGGCAGAGTAGCCTCCAAGCTTCCCGATGAAGCCGATTCCCCGAGAATATACAAGAGAGATACCGGCGGCATGTCCGTTATGATAATGAGCCTCTACCATCCGGATATGAGCACAATGCAGCTCACCGATTACGCTGACAGAAATCTCGTGGACATATTCTCGGTGGTTGACGGCGTTTCCGAGGTAAGGATATTCGGTGAAAAACGTTATTCGATGCGCATATGGCTCGACCGGAAAGCTCTCGCGGCACACAACCTCACATCGGCAGATGTTGAAAACGCCCTCACCGCGGAAAATGTGGAACTCCCGGCGGGACGCCTCGAATCAAAAGACAGGGAATTCGTAATGCGCCTCGAAAGGCTCTATAAAACACCGGAAGAATTCCGCAGGCTCGTGCTTTTTGAAGGCAAGGACGGACATCTCGTCCGCCTCGGCGATGTCGCCAGAATAGAGGTGGGCCCAGCAAGCACGCGCGATATTTTCAGCGCTGACGGCAACAACGCCGTCGCCATCGGCATCAATAAGCAGTCCAAGGCAAATACGCTGAACGTAATAAATAAAATAAAGGAAATGCTTCCCGAAATCCGCAAGACGCTTCCGCGCGGAATGAAACTTGAAATATGCAAGGACGATTCTGTATTCATCCAGTCCGCGGTAAACGAAGTGTATTCCTCGCTCATCATATCGGCATTTCTCGTAATAGCCATAATTTATCTTTTTCTGGGCAGTTTCCGTGCCGCGCTGGTGCCGGCTGTAACAGTTCCTATTTCACTCATAGCGTCATTCACTGTACTCTACTTTCTCGGATATTCGATAAATCTTCTGACGCTTCTGGCCCTCGTCCTCGCGATAGGACTGGTGGTTGACGACTCCATTGTGGTGCTCGAAAACATCCACCGCCGTGTGGAAAACGGTGAACCGCCCCTTCTCGCGGCATACAACGGCGCGCGCGAAGTCGGCTTCGCGGTAGTCGCGACAACGCTTGTCCTTGTAGCCGTATTCCTGCCCATCTGCCTACTCGAAGGCAATACAGGAAAACTCTTCAGCGAATTCGCGGTGGCCATTGTAGCAGCGGTATGTTTTTCAAGTCTCGTAGCGCTCACCCTTTCTCCGGTAATGTGCTCAAGGCTCCTCAAGTCAAAAGACAAAGACAATTGGTTCGCCAAACTTGATGAAAAAATCATGGGCGGCATCGAAAGATATTATGAAAAAATGCTGAGAAAAATTGCGGCTCATCCCCTCATCTGCACTTTCCTTTTTATTCTTTTTTGCGGCATAGGGGCCGGACTCCTGAACATGGTCCCGTCAGAATTTGAGCCGGAAGAAGACAGGGCCGTAATCATTCTGAGCATGAAAGCACCCGAAGGCACAGGCCTCAATAAAACAATCTCGTATATAGATGAAGTCAAAAAAACACCAATGGCACTTCTCAAAGATGGAACCGCAAGGCATGTGCTCCTGAGAGTACCCTCCAACCATAACGAACTGGGCGCGGTAAACAGCGGCCTCGTCATCATGCCTCTGGAATACTGGGACAAACGCAAAATTCCGGCAAAAGACATCATAGGCCGCCTTTACGCGGACACCGCGAGTATTCCAGGCGTAAAAGTTTTCGCATTTCAGCCGTCGGGAATAAGCTCCTTCAACGGACAGCCCGTTCAGTTCGTAATCGGAGGTCCCACTTATGAAAAACTGGTCGAGTGGCGCGACAAAATTCTTGAAAAAGCCAGAAACTATCCGGGACTCCTCGGTGTGGATTCCGACTACAAGGAAACCATGCCGCAGAACCGCATCGTCATAGACCGCAACCGCGCCAATAAACTTGGAGTTCCGGCCCAGATCATAGGCTCGACACTCGAAACAATGCTCGGCTCTAAACAGGTAACCACCTACACCGACAACGGAGAACAATATGACGTTATTCTTCAGGGCAAGGACGAAGACAGGCGCACACCAACGGATATGCGTAATATTTATGTGCGCTCATCCCGGACGGGAAAACTCCATCCCCTCTCAAACTTGGTGAAAATTGTTGAAAAGGCCGATTCCGGAGTACTTAAACGTTACAACCGCGTAAGAAGCATCACGATTTCCGCCAGCGTGGCCCCCGGCCATACTCTCGGAGAATGCCTGAAATTCATGGAGAACACCGTTCGCAGGGAACTGCCTCAGGACGCAAAAATCAATTACAAAGGCATGTCCAAGGATTTCAAGGAATCGTCATCATCAATGCTTTTTGTTTTCATTCTGGCGATAGTGGTTGTTTTTCTTGTGCTGGCGGCACAGTTTGAGAGTTACGCGAGTCCTTTTGTCATCATGCTGACTGTTCCCCTGGGACTTCTGGGCGCGCTCGCGGGACTGAAAATTTTCGGAGCGACTTTGAATATCTATAGCCAGATCGGACTTATAATGCTCATTGGTCTTGCAGCTAAAAATGGAATTTTGATTGTGGAATTCGCCAATCAGCTTCGTGACCGAGGCATGGAATTCACCACCGCGGTCTTTGAAGCATCGCGCCTCCGCTTGCGTCCAATTGCCATGACAGGACTTTCAACCGCAATCGGCGCGCTTCCTCTGCTCTTCGCCAGCGGCGCGGGCATGGAAAGCAGAATCTGTCTGGGCGCCGTCATATTCTTCGGCACTACGGCGGCATGTCTTCTTACGGCGATAGTTGTCCCTGTCGGATACCTTTATCTATCCAGAAAAAGCGGAACCCCGCGCAGAAACGAACTGAAACTTAAGGAACTCGCCAAAAACAAACAAAGCGCTCCTTAGCGACCGGCGTTCTATCTGTTCCTTCGAAAAAATACAGTGTGGAATATTTTATTCGTTAAAGTCTCTTTCAGTGATACATTAAAACAAGTAAAGGTTTTAATCATGATGAAATTTTTCATTTTTTTAATTCTGCTTTTCCTGATAACCCTCTTTCCGCCTAGCGCTTTGGCATCAGAGAAAAACACCCGTCTGGCACTGATAAATATCGATTCTGAAAAAGAATTGGACAGCCTTATAAGCCTCGTTATTTCGGAACTCTCAAATATCCCTTCATTATCTCTCGTTGAGCGTAAAGATATTGATTTAATCATCAGGGAAAAAGGTTTGAAAAATCCTGACGGAAAAACCATAATGGAAACCGGAAAAATACTGGATGCTGAAGCCTTACTCTTATTTTCCTGTGAAACAACAGAAGATCAATGCCCCAGTAAGAAGAAATCTCCAGGCATAAAATTTATACGCATAAGGCTTCTCGATAGCAGGTTCGGGACAAAAATATTTGATTTCAGCATGGAAATAAAAAATCTGACGGAAAAAGCGAAGACAATTGCAGGAATAACCGAAAGAAAAATCAAAAATATAAGCGTACCTGATGAAAAACTTATCCTTTTGAGCGTCGGCGATTTTGAAGACATGGGACTTTCTCAAAAGTGGTCATGGATTGCCGACAGCCTGCGAAAAGGCCTTGAACAAAACCTGATATTAATGCCCGGCGTAATCCAGCTGGAAAGACAGACAACAGCGCAAATAACAAAGGAAAAATCTTTTGCATCTGATTCACCCGAAAGATTAAAAGCTTCAAGTATATATATTTCCGGCTCCTATAAAATTGACACATCCGGATATTTGCCGTTATTATCACTGAAACTCACATGCGCAAGAAACAATAATATAGAATTAGCTGAAGATTTGAAATTCAATGTTTCCGAAATAGAAAAGGTATTAAAGAAACTTTCACGAAAAATATACTCAAAACTTTCTTCAATAAAACTCAAAGAGCCTTCGATGAAAACGGAAACAGAAGCGGAAATGCTCTATAAACAAGCTCTCTTTTTCTACAATTTTTATGATTACAAAAAAGCCTTTCCTCTAATCGAAGCCGCAATAGCCCTTAATCCTGAAAAGATAGAGTACAATGTTTTTCTCTTGAACATACTGGAAAACCTCATAATCACTACAAACAGAAAACCTGACAGTGTGGATTCAGCCTACAAAACATTACAGAATATGAACGAAAAAGGAGAAAGAGGATATATAGCCGCACGAAAACTTTTTGAGAGCGAAACTCTCAGAAATGACTTAGGCAATAAACTTTCAATAGAAAATTTCTTTGTTCATATGGGCCTCTGCGCAAAATTCCGCATGGAGTCAATCGGCAAATTTAAAAAAATGCCGGACACAAGCCAATTGTTTTCATTCTACTGGCCGTTTTACCGGAACATTTATGATGCGTATGAAAATTCAGAAACAAATTTCTACTCCATGACCAAAATGCAAGATGGAATATTATTCTGCAAAGATATCGACGAAGCCCTTGACCGTTCGGAAATGATTTCCCGTGATTCCATAAAACTCGTCAGAAAAAATAAACCTTATCTTTATCGCAAAATAATCGGATATGACGCAATACGTATTCCTATTATGTGGTATCCCATTCCCAACACGTGGACTTCAGATAAAAACGAATGGAAAAAAGCGCTGGACCACATGACGGAAAAATTTAAAAACGACAAAGACCCTCTTTTCCGTTTTGCCATAGCTGAAACGCTCCTCGCAATCCCGGATAAGATGTTTACGAATATTCCGACAGAAGAACTTGACAACTTAAAAAAAACTTGTCTGGAAACCTATGCTGATATACTTATAAATGAGGTATGGGGAAATTACACTTCAGATAAGCTCCAACTGAAAAATGGAAACAGGACAGTCCGGGAAATAATTAATGGAAACATAAAAATCAGCATTGATTTTAGAATTGCTGTCTTAAAAAAAATACTTGATGCCATCATTGCAAAAGACTACCTCTCAAATAATGAAAGCAGCACGGCTGTAGAAATTATTCAATTTCTTGTAGATTTCTATAACTCGAAAAATACCAATACCGCAAATTGCTTTTTATCCGAAATAAAATTGAAGTGTCCCCAAAAAAGCAACCTTTCCCAGAAATTAAAAAAATTCACAGCACATGAAAAAAAATTGACTGATGAAAAAAAAACGATTGAAACTCCGGAAAAAATATTGCTGACCACTGCACAAGAAAACATTAGCAGTTTTATACTCAATGAAATCAAACAGAGGCACATCAGTCAATTATTATATCTGCTGAAGCAAAAAAATCAGCCCTTGTTCATTCCGCTTGAGTTTTACAAAGTGGAACGTTCAAAAGATACTCTCTTTATTATATTCCAAGTTAGAAATTTTAAAGGACACTTCTGGGGCATCCTGAAATGTGATGTAAGTATGGAAAATAATCTTTCACTCATGCTTTTTGAAGAAAAAGTCCAGCTCACTGAAAAACCAGACGCGCTGTCTGTTGATCAGGATAAAATATTTTTAGCCTTGGGAGACAGGCTTCTTCTTTTTGACTTTGGGATAAAAAAAATAAAACAATGGAATAGTGAAAACGGACTGTCCACAATATATAAAATGGCATTGCTCAATAATAAACTGTATTTGGTCGCCGGCGATAATAAAGATGCCACAGGCCTCATCTGCTTTGACACTCTCACTGAAAAATCAAAAATCATCCTTTCACCGAAAAATCATGACAACCCGAAATCCCTGCTTGACGGAAAAAACATAAAATCAATTTTTGCTGACCCACAAACTAATCGCCTGCTGGCAGTCGCATACTGGAGCGGACAGAAAATTTTAACAGAAAATACCGGCAGTATTTTCTACAAATTCAATCCTGAAACAATGGAAGCCGAAAAAATACTTGAAGAATTATGCATAAGCACAATACATATGATTGTAATGTTCCAGAACCGCATTGACTGGATAAATTATAACGGCAAAATACAGATAACAGGAGACCAGGGAACTACATTCCTTTATGACAGCAAAAAAAATAAAGCAAAATGCCTTTTGCTACACGACAGATATACACCTCTGAGAGCTCTCTGGATTACAAATATTGATCCAAGTACAGTTGCTCTCAGCGGAAAAAATCTGCTTCTCTCCAAAGACAAAAATTTATATCTATATAAAAAAGATTCTGATAGCCCTGAAAATTTAAAAACTCAAACCACATCCAGCATTATACAACTTTATCCGTCAGGAAAAGGATTATTTTTACTTACTAAAAACATCTTGCTTCTATTGCCGGAACTCAAAAATGATATTGATTTAGCTATACCCTAAAACGAATACCACTATTTGCTCACAAGGCGCAATGTTTTTATTTCGAAAGGACGGAACCCAAGATTTATTTTCCCGCCGGAGGATTTTATCTCCCGGAGAGAATTTTCAAGCATGTCCGTTTCGATCAGCTTTTTAAACGGAAGCTCTGTCTTCAATTCGCATGAAGAGGCCGTCCTTACCGATTCGTAAAGGCGGATGATTATGTCGCCGGAACGGTCTTCCGCAGGCTTCACTGTTTCAATTATTATGCCGGGATTGTCCAGACTGAAAAGAGATTTTCTTTCTGAATAACCGCAAATGCTTTTCAGAGGAGAATTCAACTCATAAGCCGCCTGTATGGCCCCGCTGTCTTTAAAGGGACCGTTCCAGCAGTAGAATGAATAAGTAAACTGCTGTTCTCCCTTGTCCGCCGTCATGTCAGGGGCCAGAGGCGAACGCAGTAATGTAAGGTTAACGCTGTTGTCTTCAACACTTACGCCGTATTTGCAGTCATTAAGTACTGCCGCGCCCCTGCCCTCTTCAGTCAGGGCGGTCCACTTGTGATTGCAGACTTCAAACCTGGCTTCGTCATAAGGCAGTGTGTCATGCGTAGGCCTGCGCACGTGCCCGAATTGTATTTCATGCAGCGCGTCTTCAGCCCTTATGTTTACGGGAAAATCAACTTTCAGCATCTTATGGCTTTCCTGCCAGTCAACGGAAGTCCTGAAATCAATCCTGCGGCTTTCCGCATAGACAATTATGTCCTGGGATATCTTCGACTTATTCATGTCCCTGCTCACATTGATAACCGCGAAAAGCGGGCCGGATGCCATTACTTTTACTTTTGTTGCGGAACTGATATTTACCGGCTGTTTTCTGTACATGCTGTCAATGTCCCAGGCATCATAAATCCCCGGCACGTCCTTATACATCATCAGTTTGTTGCAGGGGGCGGAAACAAAATCACGTTCGCTCTCTTTATCGATAAGTGAACTTATCTCTCCATCAGCATTCAGTGTCATTCTGAAAAACTTGTTTTCAATAATATTCTTATCAACTTTCAACGGAGACTTAAGAGCTATTTTTTTCTTCCCTGCCTTGCGAATTGGAACCCAGCCGCAAGATGGAATATCATCAACAAGAGTATATATTTCCCCACCGTTTTTCTGCAATGGCAGACCGCGTCCGTCCTCTGTTTCCGCTCCTTCCGAAAAATCAGACGGGAGCTCTATAATTCCCTTTCTGTTAAATGAAAGTGAATTGAAAATCGTAACGCTTTCATTATTTTTCTTTACAAGTTTCCCAAGAGCTTTTTCAGTTATCGCGAGGGCACCTGAAAGGGCCTTTTCATAAGAGGCCTCCGCTTCCTGATAAACGCGGTTTATGGAAGAGCCCGGCAGTATGTCATGAAATTGATTCAGCAAAACATCGCGCCAGATTTCCGAGCTTTCATCGTAAGGAAATTTGAGACCGTTCAAAGAAGCGGAAACAGCTCCCCACAGTTCGGCGTCGCGCAACGCGAATTCACAGAGACGGTTTCCCTTTTTAGTTTTCGCCTGGGATGTGTAAGTACCGCGGTGCGCCTGAAAATAAAGCTCTCCCTGCCATGTCGGAATCTTATCAGTTTCCAGCTTTTTAAAATAGGAAAGCGGATTGTCGATTTCACACCGCGGCAGACCTTCGAGATTTTTCTCTCTCCTGAGATATTCCAGATGATCACGCGTCGGTCCGCCGCCACCGTCTCCGTAGCCAAAGGGTTGCAGGCGGCCTTTATGGAAAGCGTCCTTCTGAACACGTTCCGTCCACCGCTTCGCAATCGATTCCGGATCTGTTTGGGAACTGTAATTATTGTGCATGTAAGAAAGGACTTTAGTCCCGTCAATTCCCTCCCACCAGAAAATATTGTATGGAAAAGGATCTCCTCCGTTATATGTCCAAAATATCTTTTGTGTGGAAAAATATTTGATACCGCAGCCTTTCATAATCTGGGGAAGCGCGCCGCTGTAACCGAAAACATCCGGCAGCCACATCAACTCGCTGTCAACGCCGAATTCCTCTTTGAAAAAACGTTTCCCGTAGATAAACTGCCTGATAAGGCTTTCTCCTCCGGTAATGTTTGTGTCAGGTTCCACCCACATGCCTCCTTCGACCAGCCATTGCCCTTTTTTTACGGCTTTCTTTATGCGCTCATAAAGTTCGGGGTATTTTTTTTGCACCATCCAGTAAAGATGCGGCTGGGCCTGGAGAAATTTATATTCCGGATACTCGTCCATCAGCGCCAACTGGGAAGCGAAAGTACGCGAACACTTGCGTTCCGTTTCCTGCAAAGGCCAAAGCCATGCCACGTCTATATGCGAATGCCCGAAACATGTCATCAACGGGGCGGAACTTCCGTTCACCGCATCAAGAACAGGTTTCAGAATTTTTCTGCCCTGCCTTACAGTTTTCATCATTTCATCATGCAGCAGTTCAGGGTCAACGACAAGTGTGAATTCTTTCAGGGCATCATCAATTTCGGCAAACCTGAGCGCCTCAGTATCCATCATGCTTTCCCGGAGGCCATAAAGAGTTTTGACATCTATAAGAAGCTGATAGACCTCCTCTTCCCATATCCCGAAACTACTACTGCCGACAACTACTTGCGTCTTCTCCGGTTCCGGAACTACCTGAATATTATGAGGACACGGTCCGCCACCGGCCGTCCGCTTACCATGCCCCGCATAACTTTCCACAAGTATTTCAAATTTTTCTCTGCCGGAGGCTTTGCGAGTAAGCGTTATTTCCTTATGCCCTATGTCGTTTGCCCCCCAGTTGCAAAAAGTGTTAGAGCCTTTATCCTGCCCATTAAGCATTATAGCGGCTTCGCCGCCGATATTCACCTTGGCAGCTATCCGTTTTCCGCTAAGTCGCTCCGGTATTTTCACCGTTCCCCTGAACCAGCCGTATTCCCATTTTGCGCCCCACGCCGTGCCTTCCGGCATTTTGCCGAACTTCTTTTTCAGCGCCTCCGACACAGTCAATTGTTCTTTCGTGACAAAACCGGAAAATTCTATTTCTCCGATTGGGACATAAACGAGTTTTTCCAGTGCTTCAATCCATTTTTCGACCCTGCGTTTCCATTCAGGATTCATGCTCATATATAAAATCTCCATGAAATAATATTTTTTGTTCTGCTTATATTTTAAGCTTTCGACGGACGGATTGAAATGCACTTTTCTATTCAGGCGTATGCACTTTTTTAAGAGCGGCGGCCATCTTTGCGGCGATATTCATCGGCGGTCATGCCTGTTTTCAGGCGGAACTGGCGGTAGAAAAAATAATGGCTGCTATATCCGAGCTCCTCTGCGATTTCCTTCGCCGTCTTTTTGGTGGAGCGCAGAAGTTCCTGAGCTTTTTCGATGCGTTCCCTGATGAAATAACGTTTCGGGCTTTCCCCTGTTTTTTCCCTGAAGGATTTTGAAAAATGGGAAACACTCATGAATGCCTTTCCGGCAATCCTGTTCAAATCAAGACTGTCCGAAATATTCTTCTGCATCAGCTCCATAATGCGTTCAATCCCTATGCGGCCTTTTGCGCGGGATTTCCCGCGTTTTTTATTCAGGGCCCTTCTGAATTTTATTATGAACTCAATCAGATATGCGTTGAGAAGCTCACGGCCCCCTTCTCCGGGATTCTCAAATTCTTCAAACATCTTGCTGAAAAGAGAGAGAAATTCTTCCTTGTGCCCCACATTGACAACCGGCCCCATTCTGGCAAGGTCGGGAAAGTCAAGAGCGGCCTTCCGTAGTTCATCCGGTCTGAAACGGAAAGTAAAATAAGAGATTGACGGAGTCCCTCCAAAATCATTGTGGACATCACCTGGACAGTAAATGAGAAGTTCCCCGGCGGAAGCCTTATAACGCCTGTCTTTAAAGATAACTTCCCGCTCGCCTTCCACTATATAAAGCAGCTCGAAATGAGGATGGCAGTGAAAGAACTTTTCATTGAAGCTTCCCTGCCTGACGTTGAAACGCCCCTCCACACGCCCCCGGGCGAGATCAAATATGAACGGCGTATCCTTCCCGGTCCCAAGAATTTCTTTTTCAGCTTTCATATCTGAAAACCGTGCTTATATATGCTTTATTTTTTTTCTGAGATGCCTGTGTGCGTGAAGCATATGCTCCACAGCGTCATCCGCGTTATCGGCTATATAGAACAGGTCGAAATCCTCTATTGAAATCTTGCTGTTTTTAGCAAGCGTATCACCCATCCAGTCAATAAGCGGCCTCCAAAATTTTTCTCCTACGACAACGATTGGTATTTCCGGTATTCTTTTTGTCTGTACAAGCGTAAGGACTTCAAAAAGCTCGTCAAGGGTCCCGAAACCGCCGGGGTAAACAACAACGCCTATAGAATATTTCAGGAAGCAGACTTTACGTATAAAAAAGTAACGGAAATCAAGGCTTGTCGTCTGGAATTCATTGGGAAGCTGTTCATGAGGAAGCTGTATGTTGAGACCTATCGAATTTCCTTCTGTCTCGTATGCGCCCTTGTTGGCGGCTTCCATTATGCCTCCGCCTCCGCCGGTGAGAACGCCATATCCGTTTTTGACCAGCAGATGGCCAAGCCTTTCGGCATCCTTGTAATACTTATCAGAGGGTTCAGTCCGGGCTGAACCAAAAACCGTAATCAGCGGTCCGTGACTGGACATGGTCTCAAATGAATCAACGAATTCGCCCATTATCCTGAATATTCGCCAAGGTTCCTCCTGTGTAAAGTCAGGCAAGCCGCCGGTAAGATTTTTCCATTTCTTCTTGAATACTTTCCTCTGTTTCATCGGGACTCCTTAATTTTGAATTCCCTAATATATACTCAGGAAAGTAGCTTGCAATTGGGAGAGAGCGCCTATTCAATGATTCTTAGAGGCAGTCTGCTTTTCTGTCATCACGGAGATTGTATTCAGGCCAACCCTGGCTGTAGCCATAATGCAGTTTCAGAAACTCCCTGTACGCACTCAGCAAATCATTTTCAGGAGAAGTATAATACACATCTCCAGAATTATCTTTGGCTGGAACTTTAAACTTATATGGAGCTTTTAATTTATAAGGCGTAATGCTCTTATATTTTTCAACCCCGCGCTTTGCCGCTTCAAAAATCATTTTGCATGAAAGAGCAGGAGTTATTGTTTTGATAAGGGTCGGGCCCGCGGCTGTTTTCGTTACGACAAATTCGGAATCGGGAATAAGCCCTTTTACTTCGTCCTTGACGGCGGTATCACCCGAAAGCAATACCATAGGGACATTTCTCGCTCCGCACTCAAGGATAAACATTCCGACTTCCCCGTAAGGTTTGCCGTTAAGTTCCATGAGGGTATGCGGCACGGTCGCGTAAGGCGTTCCCGCCATGGCATGACCTCCGATATACATTCCGATATCAGTGCCCTCAAAAAACGGAAGCCAGGGCCCTTTCGCATAATCACCCGTTATCAACTGCGCCATTTCGGGAAGCTCCTCCACAAGTAATGTGCTTGCACAGCTTCCATGGGAATCCCAAATGACTACTTCGTCGGCACCCGCGGCAAACGCTCCGTCCGCCGCCGCCGAAACTTCAGCAGTGGCAATTTTCATGAGCCTTTTAGTGCGTTCCAGGACAGTCGGTATGTTTCTGTCCTGATTGTCCCTGATGACAAACCCGGCTATCCCCTCAAAATCAAACTGTATATAAACCTTCATGTTTTTAAATCCTCTAATTAGAGTTTTTTATAATAAGTAACATCTTCAACTTTAATGTCAAATCCCGCTCTTTCATACGCTCGGCGCGCCGGAGCATGAGCATCATCGAGTCCGGTGGCAACTTTGGCATACGTCATTCCTTCTTCAGTAAAGTGCTTCAAAACAGCTTTATACATCTGCTGTCCGATACCCTTCAATCCGGCATCGGGGCCTACAGCGTTATTTCCAATTTCTCCTATACGCTTCTCATAATCAAGAAAGAATGTCACAAAACCGACAACTCTTTTATTTTCCTCACAAATAAAAATCCACTCAGGATATTTTCCGCAATGATTTTTTATCTGTTCCCCTTTGGATGAATTACGATCCGGGACAAGTATTTCAAAGAGTCCTTTACCATAAGCGTCCAAGTACATGTCATAAATTTTTTGCCACGCCCTGTCCGCTATATCCATTATTAGCGATAAGTCTTTATCCTCATAATTTCTTATCATAATCATTCCTGTTTCAGATAAATTTTCTTTTGCGATGCCATCGTACCATTCATCCCTTCAATGATGAAATCTTTGCAAGTAATCCTGTCTCTGGAATAAAGGCCCCGGATGATTTCATAAACCAGCATATCCTTCTGGGACGCCGCGTCCCTTGCCCATAACGGGGCCGTGGCATTTTTCAAATCCTGTAAAGTTCTCCCGTCATCTTTCGAAAGAGTTTTAAGAATTATCTCACATGCTTCAGAATAAGGGAATACATTAGCGACTCTGCCATGTATCGGTTTGAAAGGAAACAACTCCATACCCGTCTTTGAAATAACGGCTGTACAGCTTACAGGCATTGGATTTATTATCTCAATATCCTTATTTTCAGGAAAAGCCATGGCGGTTGAAGCCATATAAGCAGCATTTTTTGAAAAACCCAGCATCATAGGCTGATTGAAACGCGAAGCGATTATTTTATCCGGCATGGATTTAAATAAACACAGCCCGGCTATTTCAGCAGGATACGTTACAAAAGCGTTGCGCATGGCATTCACAGGCTTTTTGTTTTCATCCATGAGAAAAGAAATATAATGGCACATCAACTCACTGGCATGAATGTACTTTCCGTCAGGCAGAATAGGATAGCTGGAATGTTCGGCCCGCTTATTTTCAGAAGCCGTTCTAAACTTCTGTCCCCTGTTCAAGAGTTTTTTAAGAATCTTTTTTTCATTTTCAGCATCCTCGAAAAATCCGGGATGGCCGTTTACCAGATACACCATTGTTTCAGTGTCGTTGACAAAGGGATGCGCCCATTCACGATCACCGCCCATCCCGGGGCGACTGTGCGCGATCCCAATATTTCCCGGAAATTTTTCCGCGTCTGTTTCTTTGCGGAGCGTCGCGAAATTCCCGACAACTTTGGCATGATAAATTTTTCCTTCATGCAAAGTCGCAATCCCGCTGTAATGACCTCCACCAAATCCTTCCTGCTTTTCCATCATTTCCAAGAGAACGGACGCGGCATTTTCATTCCCGATATATCCGCCTATGTTACACATTATTCATCCTCTTAATATTATTTTTTATCCCTGCATGAAATCGCAAAAAGAAGTATTTTGAAATTAAATTCCTTATTATCAACGTATGTTATCGTCTCTATTTTTTTGTCAGGATGCGGATTTACCCATTCCCACTGATAGAGAAACCTATATCCGCCGTCTGAAGTTTTCAAAGGCATAACATAACGATTATCGTTGGTAGTACGGTACAACGGATTTATATCCGTGATACCGATATTCCAGAAAAGCCGCACCGGCATTTTTTCAACAGTTCCGTCATCATAATATACCTGATAATCCCCCAGGACATAACCATATGGCCAGTTACGCCAATGTCCCTTGCCGTTGAAATCCTTTACGCCCTGTTCATCAACAGCAGCAATAGTATGGAGGAAAAGTAAAGAGGAACAGATTTTTCCGACTGGCACAGACATTGTTTTATCTTTGCCTAGAACAATGCAATTCATTTTCTGATTTGAAAACAGCATTGGAATATTTCCGACATTCTGCAATCCTTCTGCAACAGCACACTCCTGTCCTTTTTTACAAAGATATTCAAGGGAAGAACAGTCCATATTTTTCTGAATGTTCAAAGGAGTAACTTTCGCCGATGCCGCCGGGTTGGGCCTCAGCGCATACATCTCACGCAACGCCGGAAGTTTCCCCGACGCTATCTCATCCATCAAAGGCGCTTCCTTTTTTCGGAGTATGTTCCATGCGTTGTCGGCGCCCATAAAAATTCCATAAATTGATGTTGACGACTTTGTGTTGTAAAGCCTCCAGTCAGTGCCCAAATTATAAGTGCCGAAGCCCATGCCCTGCACTCTACTTTTTATTTTGTCGCCATAAGTCCAATATGCAGTAGTATTGCCCCATACCTCGAAACCCTTATCCAGAAAATAAGCGGAGGTAACATCAGGCATACCACCAGACCATGGAGTAATAATTATATCCTTTGGAAATTTATCTATCACTTTGTAAACGTCATAACGTTTCCCGTTATGCCTGGGGTTAAGCATATCTTCATAAATCTGCATCTTTACGTTTCTTTTTTTAAGCCAGTCATTCAGTTCGACATGAAAATCAAGGAATGCCTCTGCCCTTGTTTTACCTCTTAACAATTCATCAGGCACTTCATTTCCGCCCTTGGAATGCCACCATTCATCTGTTTTAGGAGATATATATTTCGGTTTCATTGTCTCAATTACATCCAATATGCAATTAAAGACTATTTTATTATGCTCGGGATGCGTAATATCAGACTGATGAGGATAGCCTTTTTCTTTTAATTCCGGATGATATTCCAGCAACCACCAATTGGCATGTCCGCCTACCTCGAAAACAGGTATCACTTCGATAAAATGATCTCTGCAGAATTCTCCAAACTTTCTGCAGTCATCAAGTGAAAAGACCCGCTCAGAACCATTAAACTCAGGCTGTCTTTCAAATTTAATCAGCATGGAAATATCCAGCCATAAACGGTTGAATTTATTTTCAGCTACAAATCTTTCCGTCCAATCCATGAGGTATTCTATTTTAGGAACTTCCTTGAATTTTTTGTTTCTGAAATGCCATGGGTGCTCTATCCTTACCAGGCGGTTCGGAAGGTCCGGCCAATCAAGTATTTTTACAGATTTAACAGGCATGCCGTCAACTATTTTCATCGGTATTTTCAGAAGCTGGATAAATGTAACACAGCCGTAATAGAGCCCGGCCTCATCGGCGCCTGTTATATTAACACCGTCGGGTCTTACATCAACGCAATATCCTTCACTGCGCAAATCGACTTTCTTACCGTCAAACACTGTTTCTTTTGATATTTTAAGCGATATTGAATTTTTCTCCGGGATCGCGTTTTTGCTTACAGAATATTTGGAACCAGCGAAACCGTAAAGTTTGTTTTTGAAGATATCGGCAGTTCTGATCATCCTTGCAGAAGCATTTTCAGGTATCAGGATTTTATTCGCATTTCCGGCCATGAAAACACCATCACCCCATATTACCTTTTTAGGCATAGGCCATAAAATATTTTCTCCGAACATATCTTTAAGCGGCGTTACATTTTCAAAGTTTACCGCCGCTATTTTCATGTCATTGTTTTCATTGTAAACACATACATATACTGTATAATTGCCGTTAATACTTTTAACAGAACTTATTCTTATTGTCTCATTTTTTTCTTCTCCGGAAAACTTTATTTTCTCCATGCTTTTAATACTGGTATAATCCGCGGCAACAACAATTGTTTCAACTTTATATTCTCCTTCCTTGAAATTCTTACCCGAAAATTTTACACTTAAGTCAATTTCATTTCCAACACTTTTTTTTCTGCTGAGGATTTCCTTTATTTCAATATCTCCGTTACCGAAAGATTTTTTATTAAAAACCAGAATACCGAAATCAAGAGGGTTGGGAAAACTGGCAGTCGGGGCCCATGAAAGGGTTTTATATTTTCCTGAATTGTTGTTTGCGCTGTAGTCCTGTGCAAGCTGAAACCCCATAAATCGGCATTTGTTCAAATCCATTTTTAAATCTTTGAAAGAAACCGCAAAAAGTGTTTTCCATACACCATTTTCATAAGATATTTTCTTGATATGCGGCAAATCCCACTGGCTGGAATTTATAATATCGGCGGCGGTGAGGTCATAATCTCTGATGGAATCGAAAAATACCCCTTCAAAATTTGTAACAAACTGGATTTTCCTGTTGTTGTCATTCCATGTGCTGAAAAAATATTCCAGTGCTTCATCCTGATACACATCATCATCTTTCTTCTTCACATTAGCTATCGGCTTCATAGGAAATTCAGCTTCCGTAACCATGCACAGATAATTTTCGTCATAGACAATTTTCGCTTTCAGGGGACTGTTTTTATCTTCAATCTCCTGTTTATCCTTCAGAAAACAGAAACCATGAAGAGAGGCCGCGCTTTCAACGCAACTCTCATCAATTGTCCCATCTTTCAATATCCCGTTTCGGGCCGGGAAAATTTCCTGAACTTTTTTTACAGAATTTATTTTCAGGGAAATGTTTTTGTTTTCAGACTTCCTTGTAATCATGGAAACCTTCTTGAGCATGAATGTCATATCTGATTTATCCGAACATAACCATATATATTTGAGTTTTGTCCAGTCAGGCGGAAAATCAGCTCTACGGAAACCTTTCGTCAGAGTATATTCCTTTATTCCCTTTTCCAATGGAGTATGAGAAACTATAAAATCATTTTCTCCGGTAAAAACAGTTTTTAATTCTATTTTTTCGAATTCCGCACCTTTATAATCTATCAGGAGTTTGATACCGGAAAATTCCGTTCCGTCCGGAAGCATTTGGGATAATTTTTCCTTTTCGATGTCCAGTTTCGATATACCGCTTCCCCTTGAACCAGTATATGAAAACTTTAACCACTTCCCATTTTCCTTTCAACAGTTGTAAGTTGAGGCATCATATCGCTGCCTTTTTTCCATACTGTCGTATAATTTATGAAATCCTTTTCACTGTTTTTATCGGCATCCCATAGGATAATTTCATTTTTCCCCTTAAAAGGTATAACAGCCCTTTCTGAAAAAACATTACCGGCAATCAGTAACAAACTCATCACACAATAAAAGTCCCACTTTTTAAACATTATTATCTCCTTTTCTCAAAATTATTTTTTATTTTAAACACCATGGGATATCAGTTGTAACAGCGGGTGCCTGTTCCCTGAGAGAGCCAATGTGCCCGTCCGTATAAAACATGCTTGTGCTTTTATTATGAGCAAGCCTCAGCAAGATAGAACCTCCGGAACCAATATAGAGCCTTGCATCATAGTTACTGTCCGAAATCATATATGTGCGAGATGGATGAATTAATTCCGAATAACGCATATTAACTCTGTCTGAATTAGTACCGGACATTATGTAAAAGTTAAATCCGTATGAAGTAACCGTTCCCTGATAAAGGTGAGGACTGCTGTCGGCAGGGCAGATGAAATTCAGCGATGGATTTTTAAGAGTGTAGAGTTTGGTATCATTGAAATAATAATATTGGATGTAATTGTGCCAGTAAACTTTGATTGCGCTTATCGGGACGTTAAAAACTTTTCCATAAGCTATCACAGATCCATTGAAGTCATCCGAATACATAAGTGTCTGTGTTCCGAGCTGTTTTATCCTATTGGCACATTGTATTTTTTGCGCCGCGCCTTTTGCCTTGCTCAAGGCCGGCATTAACACACTGATTAAAATAACTATTATGGAAACCACTACCATAAGCTCAATAAGCGTAAAAGACCTTTTTTTATTTCTTTTTTTCATTTCAATATCCTTTCTTGCCGTTTCTCTACTTTATGTAATTTACATGATAAATATTTTATAGGGATTTCAGGGATTTTACCTTTGAGTATTTCGTACAGTAGCAACGCCGCTTCTTTAGCCGCATAGGAAAAAGACTGCACAACTATGTCGACAGGCACAGAAAGCCTGAATTTAAAACTCTCCTGTTCCGCTATTGATATGATATGAATATCATTGGGGACACTGAGTCCTTTACTGAAAATAGTTCGCAATACTCCGTTTGTCGCTATTTCACCGCCGCAGATTATAAGTTCCGGCTTATCTTTGGAAGAAATAAGTTTAAGAGTATCCTCCTCTACAATTTTCTGTACCTCTTCATCTTTTTTAAGGATATCGGATGTAAAAGTTTTCAATGATATTCCGGCGTTTCCGCAAAATCCGGCAAAAACATTTCCATCATTCTGAGAAAGCACAGGCGCAATAAACGCAGCTCTTTTGAAGTGCAGTTCCTTTATTCTTTCAACTACTTTCAGATATATATCGCTCTTGTCGAACATCACGGAATAAATCTTTTCATGCGGTATATGGTTATTCATCCAGACAAATTTCATATTTTTCTCCTGAAGTCTGGAAATAATTCCGAGCGGCATTCTTGAAGCCACTATCAGACCATCCACACCTTCGTTTAAAACATTTTCAAGAACTGCCAGCTGGTTTGCGATGGACTGCCCTGATGGAATGGGAGTGAAATTAACCTTGAACCCTAATTTTCTCTGGACATTTACAATCCCGTTTATGATATCACCGATAATCATGCTGTTCATATCGAATATGTCCAGAAAAATAACTCCTATATTGAAAGCTCCCAGTTGTCCGCCTTTTCCTTTCAGGATTTCGTTGTTCACCTTTATGCCGACACCGGGGCGGGCATAGGTCAATCCCTCCATAGAAAGGATATCAACAGCTTTTTTCGCGGTAACCAAGCTGGTTTTGTATTCTTTGGCCAATTCGCAGAGAGTAGGAAGAGACCAGTCTTCCTGATGGACGTCAGACTCATCGGATATTCTTCTTTTTAGTTTTTCACTGAGCTCTAAAAAAAGAGGATTGCGCATACCATAAAACCCCAGTTATTATAGTTATTATATAACAATATAATAA
>MHBF01000129.1 GCA_001803225.1 Lentisphaerae bacterium GWF2_44_16
CCTGTCTTTGTCAAACTTATTGCACCCCACCCTTTTTGTCAGACTAAATGCTCTTGGATGTTTGGAGGGGGGTGCGTTTACTTTTTCAATTTTCACTTTTCAGGAAAAACTGAAAAAAATTCCAAAGCCTATTGACAATTGCCCGTATTTCTTTTATAATAATAAGCGAAACGTTTCTCCAATAAGGTTTCGCTGAGGAGTTTTATGAGTGTTACAATTAAAGATATCGCAAAGAGAGCGGATGTCGCCATAAGCACCGTTTCCTATGTGCTGAACAATAAAAGCGGCGCGATAAAGGCGAGCGAAGAAACACGCCGGAAAATTTTCCGTATTGCCTCTGAACTCAATTATAGTCCCAGCATGATGGCAAAGGGCCTTCGTGAAGGCAAAACGTATCTTGCCGGGGTAATGCTTGGAAGCATATCGGGAAGCTTTGTCCCTGAAATACTTCAGGGCATTGAAGACGTACTTCACAAGAACAATTATAACATGATAATTTCTTCACATGAAAATCCGGAAGACTGCATGGCCCGCATTGACCAGCTGGAAAGAAAAAAAATCGATGGACTGATATCTTTTTCGGGTGTCGGACTGGAGTATGCTGCCGGGAAAAATATTCCGCTGGTCTCATTATGCCGGAAATCCGATATTGATGGAACTGTAAGCGTATATGTTGATGAGGGAAAAATGGGCCGTCTCGCCGCGGAATACATTTCAGGTAAAGGACACCGGGATATTATTGTGATAGACGGCAGAAGGCCTAAATGTGTTGACGCGTTCAGGAAAATTCTTGCGGAGAGAAATATCTTTTTAACTGACAAAATGCTTTTAAAGGGTTTTTCTTTTGAAGATGGGCGGGAAGTGATGAGAATAATAAAAAAGAAAAAGCTGAAAGCTACAGCGGCTTTCGCATATAACGATATTCTCGCGGCCGGAATGATATATGAAGCGCAGAAACAGGGGATAAAAATACCTGAAGACATTTCAATTCTCGGCATTGACGATCTGCCGGTTTGTAAAATGGTCAATCCGAATATCACGACAGTGGCCCAGCCGCAATACGAACAGGGCGCGAAAGCCGCCGAAATTCTCTTATCCGGCATAAATGGGACAGCCCTTGAAGATACCGTGCTGTCGCCTTTCATAATAGAACGGGAAAGCTTCATAAGAAGGATTGGTTGAAATGAAAAGAAAAACTTTTACTTTAATTGAGCTCCTCATTGTGATTGCGATAATAGCAATACTGTCTGGTTTATTGTTGCCTGCATTAAAGATGGCCAGGGAAAGCGCAAGGGCAATAGAATGCACGGGCAGAATGCGGCAATGTGGGACTGCCTATTTTTCCTATTGTTCCGACAATAAGGATATTGGCGCTCCCGCAAGCGAACCGGATGGTCAATATTCAACATGGTCAATGAAATTGTACTATAACGATTATCTCAAGTCATTTACATCGCTGGTTTGTCCTTCATATCCGCCTTACAAGGAAATGCCGATAAAGTCACATACTCCTTATTTTTGCTTCGGTCTTGGAGGACATTATACACAGTCCACTTCCTATTTTTTAAACAAGGCGTGGTATCCAACACGTTCTACAGTATTTCTGGATTCAGTAACTACAGAGCCTTCAATTACATGGACAAACGATGGATATACAGGATATTCTCAGCTCTCTTATGTTAGAATAAACCGTCCAGGAGATGTAATGAAAGTGCATTTGCGACACAACCGCAAGACAAATATTTTATATCTGGACGGACATGCCGCCTCTGCCGATGAGAATTCTCAGATTACCAGAAATTATCATATCGCAAGTGATGGCTTCAAAAGCGTGGGCGAATGGTATGCTATAATGAAATGAAAAATAAAATTATTTTCAAAATAGAAAGGCAATTAATGATGGGAATTTCAATTTTTAAAAAAACATGCGGCTTTCGGGAAAAACCTTTTTCCGGACATATATTCAGCTATCTGATTTGCATAACGGCTTTCATTCTTTCAATGCAATTGCTGTTTTCTGAAACAATTCCGGAAACTACGATAAAACAATATGATAATACCGCACTGAAATATCTGAAATCTCCTCTGGCTGTTTACGGTATTGATATGGCGAACGGCTCACTTTGCGGAGTATGGCGCGCGGACAATAATACTCAGATTGCCGATGGCAGTAAAAATTATTATAATGCAATGTGCAAAAGTGGAGATATAACTGCTTCGGAAAAAGAGGATATAGTAACCGCGTCCAATGAAAAGGATGGGATGCTGGTGCTGACTTGCCGTAATCCTAAACTGAAGACTTTGAAAATAGTCAAGAAATATCGGATAGATGGTATTTATCTGAGGCGTGAATTGATTTTCCATAATACTGGAAATGAAACTATTTTTCTTACACCAAGCACAGAAATGATTTTCAAAAGTGATTTCCATCAGGATTCCTATTATCTCGGAAGTGGTTATGTAGGGCCATTGATTCCTGCTCCAAAAATAACACAGCCACAAAAGGAAATTCGCTATAAGCAGACTAGCAAAGGAATGACCTTGTGCAATGATGCAGAGAAAGGAAGTTTTTCACATTACCGGACTAAACTTAATGGAAAATTTGTTTTTCCGTTCTGGCAATCGGCAATCAGTTCCTATATAGAAGCTCCTAACTATTTATATTATACCCCATTGGGATGGAATATGTCATTAGGTACAGTGGATATTATAGCCGGCAAATCTTTTTCAATTGAAGATTGCTTTGTTTTTTTCAGAGGCAATTGGCATGAGTTTCTGAATAGGATTTATACAGAAGATTGCTTTGTTTCAAATGAGCTGGACACAATTAAGGCGGGGCCTGAATGGTTGAATAATGTTGTCCTGTATGTTGGCTACAGCGGCATGACGCAGTTAAAACAAATATTGGAAATGGTAGATGATGGTGAAGTTATGGTTTTGGTGGATCGGCTTGGCAATTGGGGAGATTACCGGGTCAAGGAAGGAGTATCAGGACAAAAAGGAGGATATATCAGCGGTTTGGAATTCAAAAAATTTACTTCGGAGCTGAAATCGATTTCGCCAAGATTGAAATTAGGGATTTACAACTGGGTTAGTTCCGTTCTGATTAATACTCCGCTATTCAAGGAACATCCCGAAATGTTCATGATTAAAGATCGTAACGGAGCTGATAAAAATCTCTTTCCTGGAACATACGTACAAAATTATCCAACTATGATCAATCGTCCGGCGGCGGCCGTTCAGATGCTGAACATGTTTCGCGGAATTATAGACTATCTGAATGTTGACTTCATCTATTTAGATGAACCCAAAACCACTAACCTGATTGATTGGACTCATGGTGATCTGATGCGCGATGACCACTGGTATTCATTTTGGAAACAAATGAACGTTCTGGGAAGGGAAAAAAATGTGGTAATGTTTGGAAACGGGCGGGGCAATCCATATTTTGATTTGAATTTTATTGAAGCCAGACATCAACTGCTACCATCTTTCTGGAAAGAATTCGCAGGAATGGCTCTTTCTCTGGAAAGCATTGTCGATCATCGTCAAGGAGGACGACTTTGTTTACTCTATTGGAATCCCGGATGCGATTATATCACGCGGGTAATGGCCCAAGGCTGGATACCTGCAATGCATGGCATGGATTACAATAAAATTCCCTTCATTTTCGCATCGTCTGAAATCGGCAATGCTACCAATATCAACGCAAAATATTCTCCTGACTGGAAAAAAGATTCGAACACCCAATTGGAAACTTATTGTACAAAGAGGCAATATGGCGGAGATATAATATTTTCATTGATCAACCGTTCAAAAGATAATAACGCTGATGTTAATATTGATTTGAAATCCCTTGGAATTCCGCTGGAAAAGAAAGTTTATATATGGGAATACCGTGTAGACAAATGCGTTTATAATTTACCCAATACTTATGTGCTCGGCGGAAAAGAGAGACGTGAAAATTATCGTCTTCACCGTTGGCGGGAGGGCTTGGCTGTAGAACCAAAACTTGTATATTCCGGCGCTCTCATGGAAAATTTCAAGCATACCTTCACAGAGCTTGAAGATGGGACATTCCGCCAACTGGTTATAACAACAGTTCCGGCTGGTATTTATTCAAAAAATGATTTGCCTCTTAATTATTTTTTCACAGCAGATAAAGACTTGCTGGTAAGCGGAAATGATTTTCCCGTTCAAGTTGAATCTAAAGCAGAATCTGCCGAGCTTATTCTTTTTTCCGATAAAGATAATGTTACTGTAAATGGCAAGACTGTTCCAGTGGAATGGAGTGAATTCTCAGGTAAACTTTACCCGGTCGTAAAAGTTTCAAAGGGAATTTCGAAAATTGATCTGAATGGAACGGCTAAAAAAATAGTTTCAGCAAAATTCAATGCGGTCCTGGATAATAATCAGATCAGGATAAACAGTGCCAGTACTGGAGGTTTATACACAATAAGCAGTGGAAATAAGTTGCTCTACTGCGGAACTGTTCTTAATGGAATATATTCATTGCCCAGATATCACAATGCAATGGATTTGCAGATAAAAAATGCGGTTTATGAGAGTGAAAATATTGTTTCCATGAAAATTCCTTGCGGTGAATCAAGTGCAGCTATGTTAATCCAAGATGATAAAAAGCAACCATCAGTCAAAAATATTGTTGACGTAAATAAAAATGTAAAAAACATAAAACTTTTGGCTTATGCCACAGAGACTTCAGAATGGACTAATTCTGTCGGAATTCAACGTGATATGTCTCCATTTGTCGCGTCCGCAGATCCCGATAAATTATGCTTGACCGCTGGTACCAGTAACAAGATAGAAGATTTTCAGGGACATGCGTATGCCGGCTTTAAGTTATCTGGAGCGAAAAAAATACAAATTCGTATGGATAATACATTTACTGATGCCGGCGGAATATTCCGCATGCATGTCAACCGATATAAAAAGAGTCCGCTGGAATTTGCGGGTATTGTCATTGACTATCAAACTTCAGGTAAACCCTATAGAGTGGCATTGTCTGTTGGCGTGAGATCTCTAAACGGTACTCCCAAGTTTCCCAGTTGGAACACTGCCATTCCTGCCAATCGCATATTCGATCTAGGTAACATGGTTGACGAGAAAGCAAGCCACACATTCAGCATCGATTTGAAATCCTATGCTCCAGCTAATTGGAATGGAACTGCCTGGTTCAGTATCGGAACGTCAATGGTCTGTCCCGGCCGCCGTCTGACAGCAACACTGGAGGCCTTCAATAATGCCGCAACTGCTCCTGTAGTATCTGGAAATGACGTGGCAACCATAAAAAAAGAATATGCTGCGCCGCGAAGTCTGAAGTTAAATAAAGTGAATGGTACTACCTTTGAGGAGGTTTGGAAAATCGGAGCTGTCGTACCAAATTTTTTTCTCCTGGGCGGCAATGCGTATCCCCGTTATCAATCCGAAGCACGAATAGCTTACGACAATCATAATTTGTATATTTCCGCTAAATTACTTGATTCAAGGAACTCAAGAATACTTGATGATTTTGATTTTGAGATATGGGTAGCGCCTGTTCCGAAAAAAGTCTTTCAAATACGTATAAATTCCGCGGGAGAATATGACATTATGCTGAACAGTAAAAATTTCCCATCGGACGGATTTAGCGTCCGTACGAATTTTGTTCCCGGTAAATTTACTGATTATTTTGTTACAATTCCTTTTGATATAATAGGCAAACCCGGTACCGGCACATGGAAGTTGAACCTATGCCGTGTTCGTTCAGCAGACGTCGCTCATGGAATGGAACTTTCAACATGGGGGCCATTGGTAAAAAGGTTCAATGAACCTGAAAATTTTGGAAATATATATTTTGAAGATAGAATTTCCAATCTTGGAAAAGGCGGGGCATCAAGCGGCGATATATTAAAATATCAGCTTAAACAGGCTATCCAATTGAAGCCTGACATTGCCATTGTTCTTGCCGGAACTAACGATATGATAAATTCAGGGAAGCTTTCTTCTTACGATAATTATGAAAAAAACATGCGCTCTATTGTTAATGCTTTGAAAAAATCAGGAAGCGCAGTAATTCTTGTTACAATTCCGCCATGTGAAGAAAGAATCCTTTTCATGCGGCACAAGCCTGAGCTTTTTGGTGATGAAACTCCCAACAAACGAATCCTAAATGCAAATAAAATAATAGAGAAAATAGCAGAGGAAGAAAAAATACCTTTGGCAGATTTTTTCTCGCTTGTTAAGAAAAAAGGGATGGGAGAAACTAAAACTTCCCTTATAAAAAACATGGCAAACAGCGGAACAATGGATGGAGTACATCCGACAGCTGAAGGATACCTGATGCTGGCAGAAATTATTTCACAAATAATAAGCGAAAACAAATTGCCCTGGAAGAAAATAGTCTGCATCGGAGACAGCATCACATATGGCGCATCTATGAAAGGCGCCGGGACAGCGACAGGTGATACTTACCCTGCCAAACTTTCAGAATTTCTCATAAAAAAATAAGGATGAAACATGTTTACTGACAATATTTATTTGGACAGAGGGGATTGGCTGATTAATTATTTTATTGATGATGAGCGTTACAGGAATAGGATTAAAAATAAAAGGCCTGTAATTCAGGATATGAAGACTTTTTCAGGGGAAGAACTGAAAGTTTACAGTCCTGAATATTATCCGTCCGGATGGATGAAGTGTACTGTGCCGGGAGGTGTTCATACCGCACTGCTTGAGAATAAAATCATTCAGGAGCCTTATCATGGCAGGAATATAGACAGAATAGCATGGATTGAAGAATATTCCTGGTGGTTCAGAAAGGAATTTGATGTTCCGGTTGAATGGAATGGAAGACATGCTTTAATAGAATTTAAAGGTGTTGATTATAAAGCCGATTTTTATCTCAACGGCAAAAAAATAGGTTCTCATGCGGATGCTTTTATGCCTGCTGTTTTTGATGTTTCAGGAGATATAAGGACAGGAGAAAAAAACATTCTTTGCGTATGTTTTCAGCCGCCGCCGAAAGCTTCTCCGAATCATCATAAGAAGAAAGTCGCCGATTTTGCGAAACATCACCGTTGCCAGATGAGCTGGGGCTGGGACTGGTCACGGAAGCTTATTCCGATCGGATTATGGGACAGCGTCAATATAATATCTTATGACAAGGCATTGCTGAAGGATATTTTTGTCAGCACCGCAAAGAAAAAGTTTGACGCGTATCAGGTAAAATGCCAGATGGAATTAAAAAGCCTTGTCAGTGAAGATGTCAGTATTGAATTCAAAGTGTCCGGGCATAATCTGAAAGTTAAAGATAAAGTTTTTTCATTTAAAAAGCCTCTGAAGAAGGGAATAAATAATTTCGAATTCTCAATGGATTATGACGCGCCTGAACTCTGGTATCCCAACGGTTACGGGAAGCAGAATCTTTATAAACTGGATTACGAACTGAAAGATTCGGAAGGGAAAACAGTCTGTTCTGAAAGTAAAATTTTTGCGTTCCGTGAAATAAAAATGCTTAAAAATCTCGAAGCCTCTGAAAATTCCTATTCTCTGATTTTTACCGTCAATGGCAGAAAAATTTTTGCAAGAGGCGGAAACTGGGTCCCTTCCGATTTGATTTTCGGGCGGGCTGACAGTGCCCTTTATAAGCGTCTGATTACTCTCGCGCAGGAAGCCGGATTTAACATGTTCAGGGTCTGGGGCGGAGGGATTGTGGAGAAAGATGATTTCTATTCTCTCTGTGATGAAAAAGGAATCATGGTGTGGCAGGAATTTCCTCACGCATGCAGTAATTACCCTAAAGACGCTAAGTATATAGCGCAAAAGAAAATTGAATCTGAAAGCATAATAAAACGTCTCAGGAATCATCCCTCTATTGCTTTGTGGTGCGGCGGAAATGAAACTGATTACTATGGCGAAAATATGAAGAGCCCGCTTTTGAGAATGTACAAGGATATGGTTGAAAAACTTCACCCTGGAATTGATTATCATTTCTCAAGTCCAGACCGCTCCAGAGAGGGAGAACAGCATCACGGGCCGTGGAATTATGAGCCGCACAGTTTCTACAATGATCATTTCAGGCTTTTCGCCAGCGAAATCGGTTGCAACGGAATGGCTGAAATTGAATCGGTGAGGAAATTCATTCCTGAAAATGAACTCTATCCTTTCGGGCCTTCATATAATTACCATTTTGCGCTTTTTGACGGTTATAAATCGTTGGCGAAACCAGTGGAATATTTCAAGCCGCAGAATCTTCAGGAGTATCTCTGGGCGTCACAGGCGGCGCAGGCAGATACCCTGCGTTACATCATGGCGCATTATCGTAGGATCGCCTGGAAAAGCAGTGGATGTTTTATCTGGCAGTACAATGAATCATGGCCGACCTTCGCATGGAGTATTGTGGATTATTACACACGCCCTAAAATGGCTTACTACTGGCTGAAAAGAGTTTGTTCCAGTTTTTTCATGTCTGTTAAAGATGAAGGCTGGACCTTAAAAGATGATAAAATCATCTCGGAGATATTTATCAGTTCCGATGAAGAAAGCGGACCTCTTACTGTCAATGCAAAATTGATGAGTCTGAATGGAAAGATTGTATTGAATAAAAAAATCGATATTAAAAACGTCCCGAGTGATGGAGAAACATTCAAAGCGGGCATTATAGAAAAAAATCTGAGCCAAGAAAAAGAAAATATATTCATTCTGTTTTTAAGTGCTGAACAAAATGGGAAACTGATTTTCTCTGACGGATATCTTTACACACGGACTGATTTTTCAGAAATTTTCAGAGCTGAAAAAGTAAAGCTCGAGACAAAAGCGCTTCGAAAAAAAGGCGGAGAAATTGAAGTCAGAATTTATAATCCAGGTAAAAAACCGGCCTGCGGAATAAGGGTAGAACTTGATGCCGATATGCCGAACGGTATTTATTACAGCGATAATTATTTTTTTCTTGAACCAGGTGCTGAAAAAGCAGTTACTATAAGAACCGATGGCAAAACAGGACGTGAAATAATCTTATCAGGGTGGAATTGCGAAGAACTTAAAAAGTGTTTACCATAAAGATTTTATTTTTGCCGCCGCATCGGGATATTTTACGGAGAGTTCGTCTCTTTTTCCCAAGGTAAAATCGCTGTATTCGAAACCGGGAACTACAAGCGCGCCGAAAAGGCCCCAATCATCTTCGTTTCTGTTTGTCAGAACAGCGGCCTGCCAGGTTCCGGCGGGAATAAGACTCTGCGGGACTTCTCCGGAGAGAATATCCGGGCCTATTATACGTTCTTCCCATCTGCCGTCCGGAAAAAGCAGAAGCTGCACAGCAGGGCTTCCGGCATGATAAAGCCATATTTCATCGCTCGCGACTTTATGCCAGTCCGAGATAGTTTTTCCTGTCAGCATATAGTATATGCATGTTCCCGCCGAACGAGGGGTTTCGGAAACAACTTTTGCGCTGGAACGGTATGTCTCTCTGAAAAAACCGCCTTCTATATCAAGATGGACGAGATTTAACTTTTTGATTATTTCGTCGGCAGTCATCTTAATCTCCGGATTATTTCAGTTTTACTTTGAAGAGAGGGAATTCGAGTATTTCTTCCAGGTATGAAAGCATTTCGCGGCAGTCGCGCCTGGAGGCAGGCCATTCGGAGCAGAGATATTCCACGGCGAAGGATGACATGTCAGGGACAAATAAATATACCGGGACAGGAGTTTTTTCATCTTTCTGTTTTTCGAGAGACTTCAGTATGTCATTCATACCTTCAGCGATGATATGAAAAGATGGTATGACGCTGAGCTCCGTAACCGGGGTTTCCAGGCGCAGATGCTTTGCGAACTTTACTATGCTGAAATGAATCTTTATTGACGGAAAGAGGCGGCTGGAACCTGAAAAAGAAAGTATTCCGTCACTTATCAGGCTTAATGTTTCTGTTTTAAGCGCCGAGGTGATTTTTTCTTTTGCCGGCGGCGGAGAATGGTGAACGGGTTGAGCTTTTTGGATTGAGGGCAGGGCCTTTTTACTGTAAAGCCTTGCCAGCTCGACAAAAAGAAAAGGGGAGGCGCTTTCAATGCCGAGTTTTTCAGTTGCCGACTGAATTTGAGAGACTACGTTGTCCAGCTTATTTCCGGTCAACCCGATATGCCTGCTTATAAGTTCTGAAAGAAGGGAACTGTCCGGCATTATTTCAAGTTCCGAGATGACGTTTTCGAATTTGAATTTTTCAGCGACTTCGGGATAGCCGGTTTCCTGGAGGATTTTTACAACCATGGAATTTATTTCAGAAACGGCGAAAACCCTGTTTTCAGAATCGGAAGAATGGAGGGCGTATTCAACGGCAAGGGAAATGTCTTCCGCTATCCAGGCTTCTTTTATTCCCGCCGCCAGACAGCTTTTGATAATGCGTGTCTGAAGTTCATCGGATTCAAATTCCTGCCTTGAGGCGTCAGGGTTTATAATCATAACTGAATGATTGCTCAGCTTAATCATGATTTGGCATTACCATTACCCAGTGATCTTATTTCCTCGATGAACTGGTCGATGTCCTTGAATTGCCTGTAAACTGAAGCGAATCTGACATAAGCGACTTCATCAAGCTCCTTAAGTGCTCTCATGACGCGCGCGCCGACTTCGCGGCTGGGTATTTCACGCTCATAATCGTTTTGTACGCTCTCAACAATCTTGTCAACAAGATTATCTATGTCCTGGGGATTTATTGAACGCTTCCAGCAGGCTTTTTCTATGCCGCGCCTCAGTTTTTCCCTGTCGAAGTCTTCCCTTATGTCATCGCTTTTTACGACTTTAAGTTCGGCCTGTATTATTTCCTCGTATGTTGTAAAGCGGTGCCCGCAATTCAGGCATTCCCTGCGGCGGCGCACACCGGCGCCTTCTTTGGTTGTACGCGAATCAACCACTTTATCATCAAGACATGTACAGCGTGGACAACGCATTAAAAATACCCTTATATATTTACATAATCATCAAAGCATAAGAAATTAAATCATTTTTCATCAATTGCAAGATGTAAAAGACTATCTGAAAAGCAGAAGGCCCAATTCAGGTTGAAAAAAACTACGCGCAAAGGGTGAAAACTTTGTAAATATCCTCTGCGGCTTCCTTGTAAGTCTGATATCTTGCTGAAGGGGCACGGCATATCATTCTGTTTAACACCTCAATCAGGGCCGGATCGGTGCCGGAGGGCAGCTTGCCGGCAACATTGTTTATTCTCAGGGCGGTTACATGTTTTGCCACGAGTTCTTCGATCTCTCCTTTCGAATAGTATGGCGTACCGGCAATGGTATGAAAAATTACCATGCCCAGGCTGTAAATTTCACTGCAGAGGGATTCGCTTTCGCCGAGGATGCGTTCCGGGGGAATATAGTAAGGAGAACCTTCTATTTGGTCGGAAAGGTTTTTCATGGCATCTTCAATTTTGATTGCCAGTCCGTAATCCACCAGCCGGGCATTGCCGTTGGTGTCAATGATTATATTCTGGGGCTTCAGGTCGCGGAAAAGATAACCGCGTTCATAGATATGCTGTTCAGCGGAGAGAATTTGGAGGGCCCAGAGCAGAATCTGTTTTTCCGGCCTTCTGACAGGGGAATCGATAATTCTGTCGAGACGGAGCCCTTCGACGTATTCCATAGTATCAAAACACTCGCTGTCCGCGAAACCAAAATCAATAACCCTCGTAAGGTAAGGGTGTTTTCCTATAATATATCCTGTTCTGGCCTCCTTGAGGAGGTCTTCAATCAGCACCGGGTCAGTTTTTCTATCTCTGGGAAGTATTTTTACGGCGACGTCAATATCAGGGGCATGGTCAATAAACGCGTGATACACGCTTCCTTTGCCGCCGCCGCCGACAGGCTCATAAAGCCAATATTCCTTTATTTTCAAAGGTATGAAATTTCCTCTTCCGCAATGCGGACAGGCCTGAATGGATAAAGGCGGAACTTCTTTAAAATCAATATCTTTATGACAGGCAGAACACGGCAGAAGCCCGGCCTCCAGTTTTTTAACAGGAGATTTTTTTACAAAAATCTGTGTGGTATCGTTATGAAGGCTGTCAAGAGCTTCATTTGAAAAGTCATTCTTATTTTTGAAAAAATTTAATTTCATACTTATGCTCGTCCTTTTGAACAAAATCCCTTTGTTTCTTTTATAGCATTATTAGTGCCATCTTTGTGTTTTTACGGAAAATGATAAAAACAAGTATAGATTTTGCTTTAAACGAAGACTTTAATATTTCAAAGTTTCAATAATTTCCGCATTCCGGATATTTCAAGAGAGTACCTTTTATAGAGAATTGTATTAGCGTATTTTGCGGAAAATTCGCCCATTTTCGCGGCGGCCTCTTCCATTTCCTTGTTTTTCACATGATTATTAATGGTTTTCCAAAGTTCGAAAGCTTCCACTTCCATGGAGGCGGCAGAGAAATCCTTTGCGGTCATCAGCCACTCCTGCTTATCCGCAGGGGTGAATTTAGTAAATCTGTTGAGGGCAATTTCCAGTTCGGGAAATCTTTTTGAAAGCAGGAGATAAATTATGATGGCCCTCTGTGAGGGTTCAGCCAGTTTGTTTGTGTTTTCCTGGCGCATTATCG
This sequence comes from Lentisphaerae bacterium GWF2_44_16, assembly GCA_001803225.1. GTDB lineage: Bacteria > Verrucomicrobiota > Lentisphaeria > Victivallales > GWF2-45-14 > GWF2-44-16. The sequence continues at coordinate 12,591 of MHBF01000129.1, forward strand.
TGTTGGCTATGAGTTCAATATACTCTTCATTTTTCAGTGAGGCCCACTTCATTTTTCTGCCGAGGCGTACTTTTTCTTCCACCAGAAAAAGGGTTATTGAAACATTGTCTATGGCTTCAACTTTATATTCGGGGTCAGCGCTTTTCAGAGGAACAGGTTTGCCTTTGAGGAGGAAATCATTTTGGGTGAAGACATCGACTATGGAGAGGGCGTCAGCAAGGCGTTTTTTCAGAAACGCGATTCGTCCGGCATAGGGTTGGGGAAGGTTTTTATGATTTTTCTGAAATTCCGAAATATCGGAGAGCAATTGAGAGGCGGAGCGTTTTTTGAGAGATAGGAATTCCGCATAGGTTTTAAAATATTCATCGATTTGGGCATTTCCAGCTATTTCTGCTTTTTGTCTCTGCACCCTTGCGATTTTTTCTTTTTCCTCATTTGCCTTCTGTGCTTTAGCGATTTTTTCTTTTTCTTCTTTTGCTTTCTGTTCTTTTTCCTTACGCAACTTTTCCTGATTGGCGATTTTAATTTCCTCTTCTTTTTTCTTTGTGATAAGGGTGTTGACGGTTTTGATTTTGGAGGAAAGCAGGGCTGTATTTTTTTCATCGAGAAGCGGTACGAGGAAAGCTTCCTGTTTTGGTTTGTTCATTGCAGAAAAAACCCTGTTTTTGAAGGCAATGAGATTTTTCATTGGCATTTTTGCGAGTTCGGCGTCAGAAGATTTTGTCAATTGTTCAATTTCTTTCTGAAAAGCGGCTTTTTTGTTTTTGATATTATTTTCCGCGGCTTTTTTTGTTTTCATTGTGGTGAGAAAGGCCGCGGCGTCGGGAGGAAGCTGTTCACTGTTGTTTTTTATAAAAAACTCGAGTTCCACGACAGCCTTGTCAATAGTCATGAACTGAGTCTGTGTTTTAAGTTTTTCCCATTTTGCCGCGATATCGGAGGATTTGGCGGAGAATTCTCCTGAGGGCTTTAAATGTCTGAAACCCAGAAAATAAAAGAGAATTACAATGATTATCAGGACAACAGTTATGGAAAGAGTCAAGAGCAAAATGTTCAGGGGCTTTTTTTCCTGATCGGGCTTTTTTTCCCAGTTGAAAAATGGATCCCCTAATTCTTTATGAATGGTTTTATGATTTTTGTGCTGATGGAGGAACTCAATAGTTTCCAGCACTTCCGCCCATGAAGAGGGCCTGTCATGGGGATTTTTGGCTAACATCTGTTCAACGAGGGCGGAAGTTCCCGGATTTATTTCTCTGCTTCTTTCTACGAGAGGCATAGGAGTTTCGACAAGATGGCGTTTCATAACTTCATCGGGATCATTGCCGGGGAAAGGCGGCGTGCCTGAGAGCATGTGGTAAAGGGTAGCCCCGAAAGAGTAAATATCTGATTTCATGTTGATGTGGTCGATTTCCCCCTTGATTAATTCCGGAGCGGCATAAAGAGGGGTGCCCATTATTTCGCTTTCTCTGGTGTCGTGGGCGGTTTTGGCAAGACCGAGGTCGGCGAGTTTAGCGTCGCCCGAACTGTTCAGTATGATATTTTCTGGCTTTATATCGCCGTGGCAGAGTTTTTGTTTTTGCCATGCGTAATTCATGGCGTTTGCTATTTTGGTGCATATATCAAGGGCGGCATCCTGATGAATGGCGCCATCCCTGGTAATTCTTGTATCGAGGGTTTCGCCCTCTATCAGCTCCATTGCGAGATAATATATGCCTTCCGCAGTCGAGCCTGCGTCAAATGCCTGTACGATATTAGGGTGGCTCAAGCTTGCCGCCGCGCGCGCTTCCTGAAAGAAACGGTCAACGAAATCAATATCTCTGGAAAGCGTATCTGATAATATTTTAAGTGCCACATGGCGTTCAAGATTCAGCTGTTTTGCCTTGTAAACTATGCCCATGCCTCCGCGGCCTATTTCGTTTTCTATCAGAAAACCGCCCAGTATAGTGCCTGCCGCAAGGTATGAATCGGTGAGCGCTATTCCGCAGATGGAGCATATCTCCATGTTGCTGAAGCTGTCCTTTGATACTTCTACATTTTGTTGGCAATGTTTGCAGAAACGTGTCATTTGAAGGTGTCCGGAGTTACAGGGACCGGCGGAAAAATGCCGTTATTTATATATTTGAATGTTATTTTTCGAGCTTCAGTCATAATTTATTTTTCACTGATTTTTAAAAGCATCATCTAGTTCAAATATGAGTTTTTCCGTGAAATCTATGCCTTTTTGTATTATTTTCCGGCTGCATCCCTCAAGATATTTCTTTTCCTCGTCGGAAAGGTTTTTAGCCGTATTTATTATTATGGGTATGTTTTTGATGGGGTCCGGCTGTTCCTTCTGCCAGCTCAGGAATTCCGTACCGTTTTCCTCCGGCATCATCAAGTCGAGCACAATAATGTCCACCGGGCCTTTATTTATAAGCGTGGAACGGCCCTCCTTTACGGAAAGAGCGACGAAAACCTCATAGCCTTTTCTCTGGAGCAATATCTGACTGAGACGCAAGAGCGTATGTTCATCATCTATGATCAGGACTTTTTTCGGGTCCATTTTTCAACTCCTGTTTCAATTATGAAACTGATAATCATAAGGATACGTCAGTAATATAAAGCGAGTTTACGAATTTTCACCAGCAGTATTTTTATATTAAAGTTTTTTTTCAAAATATGTCATATTTGCTGATATTCGGTTTCGGAATAACAGAATATTCTCCTTGTTTTAGGGGACTCGGCTGTTATATTTTTCGATTGTATTAATTTCAGAGAGGTTTTAATATGCCGGGAATAAATTCGTTTCAGGACCTCAGGAACAGAGGTTTCGTATATCAGGCGACCGATGAGGCTGCCACAATTCCGTTGCTCCGGAAAGAAAAAGTGCATTTTTACGCGGGTTTCGATCCCACGGCTGACAGCCTTCATGCCGGGCATCTGCTGCCGGTGATGGCCATGAGGCGGCTTCAGCAGGCGGGGCATGTCCCGATTGTCCTTGTCGGGGGCGCTACAGCTCTTGTCGGAGACCCCTCCGGAAAACAGGAGGCCAGGCCCATACTTACAAAAGATGAAGTTGCGGCAAATGCCGAAGCACTGAAAAAACAGCTCGGTCGTTTTATTGCCATGGAGGACGGAAAAGCTGTTTTCGTCAATAACGCCGACTGGTTCATGGATTTGCTCTATATAGATTTCCTGCGCGAAATAGGAAGCCGTTTCAGCGTGAACAGGATGCTTGCCGCTGAATCCGTCAAACTGCGTCTTGAGACCGGGCTTTCCTTTCTTGAATTCAATTACATGCTGCTTCAAGCTTATGATTTTCATGTCCTGAACAAAAAATACAACTGCAAGCTCCAGCTCGGCGGACAGGACCAGTGGGGAAACATAGTCGCCGGGGTAGAGCTTGTGAGAAGAATTTCACAGAATGAAGTTTTCGGGATAACATTTCCCCTGCTTACGGACAGCGCCGGGAAGAAATTCGGCAAAACTGCCGGGGGCGCGGTATGGCTTGACACGGCCCGCACTTCGGTATTTGATTATTACCAGTTCTGGCGCAACTGCGAAGACGCTGACATAGCCAAACTGCTTTTCTTTTTTACGTCTCTGCCGGAAGATGAAATAAAGATGCTTTCTTCTCTTGAAACTCCGGGTTTGAACAGGGCCAAGGAAATACTTGCCTATGAGGCCACAGCTCTGGCGCATGGCGAAGCGGAAGCGGCAAAAGCCTACCTGGGGGCATGTTCCAAGTTCGGATATTCCGACCCTGAAGGGAAGATAAAAACATCCAGCGCTGTTGTTAAAATCAGGCCGGACGCCGATGCCGGGCTTTCGGACCTGCCGACTTTCAAAATACCGCTCTCTGATTTTCCGGCGGAAGGTATATGGATTATAAAGCTCCTGACGGATGCAGGATTGTCTTCTTCCAACGGCGAAGCGCGCAGGCTTGTGCAGGGCGGGGGTGCTTACATCAACGACCAGCGTCTTTCAGACCTGAATTACAAAATCGCAAAATCCGATTTCAATAAAAATTCAATGATTCTGAAGGCCGGAAAGAAAAACGTCCGCAGAATTGTTCTGGAATAAAATAATTAATGAAAAGCACAATTGAATGCATGCCCTGTTTCGTGGAACACGCCCTTCATGTGGCGGCCATGCTTACGGGGGATATTCCCAGCAGACACGAAATAATAAAGAAGGTTTTTGCCGAACTTTCCGTAATGGAACTTGAGGAAACGCCGCCTGAAATGGCCAGGAAAATCCATCGCATAATCAGGGATGTTACCGGAGTGCATGATCCCTACCTTAAAATAAAAGATGAATCCACTGAGTTCGCCCTGAAGCTTCTCCCGTTTCTCAGGGAAGACATTGACAAAGCTGAGGACAAATTCGAGGCCATAGTCCGCGTTGTCATCGCCGGGAATATCATAGATTTCGGAGCTGACATAAATTTTAAGCTGGAAAGCGCCCATGACCGCATAAAAGAAGCTTTCACCGCTCCTCTGGATATTGAAAACGTCCGCGTTCTTCAGAAAGCCATGGATAGGGCGGAAAATATACTTTATCTTGCGGACAACTGCGGAGAAGCAGTTTTCGATCGTCTTCTGATAGAGCCTTACAGGGACAAAATCACTCTTGCGGTGCGGGGCTTTCCCATTCTGAACGATATTACGTCAAGAGAGCTGGCGCATTCCGGCCTTGACGGATTGGTGAAAGAAGTAATAGATACCGGAGATGCCACTCCGGGCGTTGTCCTCAAATACTGCAAGCCCGAGTTTGTCAAAGCATTCAACGAAGCCGACCTGATTATTTCCAAGGGACAGGGCAATTTTGAAACGCTTTCAGATACGGAACGCCCTGTAGTCTTTTTATTCCGTGTGAAATGTAAAGTCCTTTCCGCCATGCTTGACAAAGTCCCCATGGGAAGCCTTCACGTAATACCGATGAATGTCAGTGAGTGAACTGAATATCCTCATCGTCCCTGTGATGAAGGCTTGAATACTTCGGATTGCCGGGCATAATTCCGCGCGTGGAAGTTTTTATGAAATCGGAAAAGGCGGCAATTTCAGGGACTGCACTGTTTTCATCTATGATTTTGAGCGCGTTTTTGGCGTTCAGTGAACTGAAAAAGTATGTTTTGATGGCTTTTCTTATCAACGCCCTTCGTTCCGGGCCTATGCCGGCCCTTCGCAAACCTATTACGTTGGGCCCGTAAACATAGTTGTTATCGGCGAGCAGGCAATATGGGGGTATGTCCTGAGTTATAATCGCGTTGGCCCCGATCATGGCAAGGGGGCCTATCCTGCAGAACTGGTGAATCTTGACATAACCGCTGAGAACGGCCCCCGCGCCTATCTGCACATGTCCCGTGAGGGCCGTATGGTTTGCGATGGTAACATTGTCGCCTATATTCACATCGTGGGCCGCGTGTACAAACGCCATCAGCAATACATTGTTTCCTATGACTGTCTTCCGGTTTTCAAACGGTGGCCTGTGAATGGTAACGTATTCGCGAATAATAGTGTTTGTGCCTATTTCGGTATAGGATACAGTGCCTTTTTTGAATCTGTGGTCCTGCGGTTCCTCTCCGACGAGCGCACCGTAATATATTTTACATTCAGGTCCGATTTTCGTATAAGCTGATATTTTCACGTGAGCGTCTATAAAAGAATCCCGGCCTATTTCAACATCATGCTCTATGATGCTGTAAGGCCCTATTTCGACGTTTTTCCCTATCCGGGCGTCAGGGGAAATGACTGCGGTCGGATGTATTTTCATTTTCAGCTCAAAATCAGAGTATTTATTTTTAATTCAGATTAACACAGTTAAATTATAGACAATAGCTTTATCTTGCAAGCAGTATATCTAAAAAAAGAATGGTGTCATATATGAAATCGAAATTCAGCATGGGAATCGACTTTGGAAGCAATTCGGCGAGGGCGTTGATTGTGGACGTCAATTCAGGCCAGGAAATCGGATGCGGAGCTTCGGAATACGCCGGAGGCGATAAAGGCGTATATACGGACAAGGCAAACTCACATCTCGCGAGACAGTGTCCTGACGCGTATCTGAAAAGCCTTTCTACCGCCGTCAAAGAAGCCGTGGCAAAAGCGTCGGAGAAAAAAGGTTTTTCCGCTGAAAATATAAACGGCATCGGCATAGACACCACAGGTTCAACCCCGATACCGGTAAATAACAGAATGGAACCGCTCGCCGGATTGCGCGAATTCAGGGACAATCTGAATGCCAAGGCCTGGATGTGGAAAGACCATACCTCCATGGAAGAAGCTGAAAAAATCACCGCGCTGGCATCGAAAATCCGTCCGCGTTATTTGAAAAAATGCGGCGGCGTTTACTCTTCCGAATGGTTTTTTTCAAAAATATGGCATTGCCTCAATGTGGATAAAAAGGTTTTTAACGCCGCTTATTCCTGGGTCGAATTCTGTGACTTCATCCCCGCCGTCCTCTGCGGCATAAAAGACCCGCTGAAAATCAGGCGCGGCATCTGTGCCGCCGGACACAAGGCGATGTATTCAAGGGAATGGAAAGGCCTTCCCGACGCCGGATTTCTCGGAAAACTGGACAGGCGCATGGCTGAACTCCTGCCGAGGCTTTACAAAGAAACATATACGGCGGATACCGTAGCCGGAAAATTATCGGCGGAATGGGCTGAAAAACTTGGTTTCAGGGAAGGCATCCCGGTGGCAGTCGGTTCTTTTGATGCCCATCTCGGCGCGGTAGGCGCCGGTGTCGGCAAAGGAGAACTCGTCAAAATCATCGGCACTTCAAGTTGTGACATAACAGTAAGTCCCGATAACGTGAAAGTACCGGATATTCCTGGTGTTTGTGGTATTGTTGACGGCTCTGTAATGCCGGGTTATTACGGCATTGAGGCCGGACAGTCTGCCGTGGGTGACATACTGAACTGGTTTGTATCCGGGCTTTGCCGTTCCAGCCACAGCGCTTTCAGTCAGCTTACCGAAGAGGCCTCAAAAATGCGGCCCGGCGAAAGCGGCCTCCTGGGACTTGATTGGAACAACGGCAACCGCTGTGTTCTTGTTGACCCTAAACTGACGGGAATGCTTCTCGGCATGACCCTGCACAGTTCACAGTCCGAAATTTACAGGGCGCTTATTGAGGCTACGGCTTTCGGGGCAAAAAAAATAACAGACCGCCTCGAAGAATACGGCATACATACGAAAGAAATAATATGCTGCGGCGGGATCGCCGAAAAAAATCAGCTCTTTATGCAGATATATGCGGATGTCTTGAACAAAAAAATGAAAGTCTCGGCTTCCGCGCAAACCTGCGCTTTGGGTTCCGCCATTTTCGGGGCGGTCGTTGCAGGGGATTTCAAAAATGTTGAAACGGCGCAGAAAAAATTCTGTTCCTTCAAGAAAAAAGTCTATATCCCGATAAAGAAAAACAATGCCGTTTATAATAAACTTTATGCTCTGTATTCGGAACTCCATGACAGTTTTGGGACCCAAAATAAAAAAACAGGTCATTACGGCATAATGAAAAAACTGCTTGAGATAAGCGCCGAGGCGAAAGCCGGAAAATAAGAGGTATTCAAAAAAAATAAGAGAAAAGATCGGTAGCTTTGCGGCTTAGAAAATGTAAGTTTTTTCTTTACTCTTATTTCTTACTTCTCCTCCGGCGCGGCATTTTATTAAACTTTTTTACGGAAAAGATATTGACAGCGTCTTTTTTTTATGATATACTGTTAAGGTTAACATGTTAAGCTTAACACTAATGATTGGAAATCTTGCGATGCTGGAGCTTAAAAGGACAAATATAATGGAAGTGGCCAAAAGGGCCGGAGTCAGCGCCATGACGGTGACAAGGGCTTTCAACGGCGGCGCGCCCGTGGCTGAAAAAACCAGAAAACAGATAATGCTGGCTGCCGGAGAACTCGGTTACCGCCCGAACCCTATGGCGCGCGCTCTCAGAGGAGCGAAAACAAAAAGCATAGGGGTGCTCTTCTCGATGTCCGGGCCTCACAACTCATCGGTTTTCCTGCGGAAAATATCACTGGAGGCCGCGAAAAAATCCTATGTTACCTAT
>MHBF01000130.1 GCA_001803225.1 Lentisphaerae bacterium GWF2_44_16
TTTTTCATTGGGCGAATAGAGGTTTACTATAAGGAGCATGTTTGAGGATACTTCTTTTACCGTAACGCCTGTTTTTTTTACTTCCTCCGGCAGTTGGGGGAGGGCGATTGAAACTCTGTTCTGAACATTTACGGTGTTCATGTCGCCGTCGCTTCCTATATCGAAAGTCACCGTTATTGTGGCACTGCCGTCATTGGAAGAGTTTGAAGACATATATATCATGTTTTTCACGCCGTTAACCTGGCTCTCAATCGGAGCAACTACAGTTTTCTGGACGACATCGGCGCTGGCACCCGGATAAGTGGCCCTTATTTCGACCGCCGGTGGAGTTATCTGCGGGTAAAGGGCCACGGGCAGATTGAGTATCGCGATTATCCCGCAGAGTGTCATGACGATGGAAATGACTATGGCGAAGCGGGGCCTGTTTATGAAGAACTTACTGAACATTATTCTTTTCTCCCTTTGCGGCGTTCTCAGTTTTCTGATTTTGCACCGCGTTGTCTCTTATGGGAGTTACTGTCATTCCGGCCCTGACTTTCTGCATTCCTTCCGTAATTACCAGCTCTCCGTCGTTCAAGCCTTTTTCTATTACAATATTTATTCCGGCCCTGGTGCCTGTTTCGACTTTCCGGGTCTGCACTTTATTCTGCTTATCGACAATCATGACAAATTTGCCTGATTGGTCCTCCTGTATTGCCGAAGAGGGTATCAGTAATGATTTTTTATGTTCCTTGTCAGTCAGTATTATTTTAACGTACATTCCGGGGATAAGGATGTTGTCAGGGTTGGGGAATTTGCTTCTCAGCAGAATAGTGCCGGTGGATGAGTTGATTTTATTGTCGATGAAATCGATTTTCCCTTTATGTCCGTAGACGCTTCCATCGGGGAGTATGAGAGAGGGTATAAAAATAGAATCTTTGGCTTTATCTTTTTTATTATTTAAATATTCCGCGAGCAGGGCTTCGCTGATATAAAATTCAACTTTTATATCTCCTGTTTTTACGATAGTGGCCAACTTGCCGCTGGAAGGATTCACAAGATTGCCGGCACTGTAAAATGATTTGCCCATTCTCCCGTCGAAAGGAGCTTTTATTTCGGTGTAGCTCAGATTAAGCCGGGCAAGTTCCAGGTTGGCTTCATCGGCGAGTTTTTTTGCTTCCAGGGATGCCTTATTGGTTTCCGCTTTCTCAAAATCTCTTTTGCTTACAGCGCTTTTCGCAAAAAGTGATTTCTGTCTGTCATATTCAATCAAGGCATCTTTCAGCAGGGCGTTTTCCTGTTCAACCTGAGCTTTGGCGGCATCTACTTTTGCCTTGTAATAAGCGCGTTCTATAAAAAGAAGCACATCGCCTTTCTTTACGAAATTTCCTTCTTCAAAATTTCTTTTTTCCAGGAAGCCCTCTACCCTTGCTATAAGGTCGACTTCCTCATCGGCGACAGCTTGGGCAATATAGGAAACGGAACTTGTTATGTCATCAAAAATAACAGGTGTTACAATTACCGCGGGCAGAGGCGGCGTTTTTTCCTGTTCGCGCGAACAGCCTGCCGATATGAGAATGGCTGAGGCAATACAGGTTAACAGAAAAAAACAGCGACCTCGTTTTTGAGTCAGCATAGAGCATATCTCCTGATTTTTATTAAAGGATGGATTTTATAGCTTTTAAAATATAGCTTTTCCGGGAATCTTCAATAGAAGTTCGGGGAGATCTTATTTTATATAGTATCCTGAAACTCTGAATTTACCGTCTTTATCCAGCATTGATGTAACTGTTTCAACAGCTGTTTTCTTGTTTTCAAAAGAAGTATCGAATTGAATGACAAAATATTCTCCATCCGGTACACCGGGAAGGGATGTTTTATGAAGGGCTGATTTCAAGCGTCTGGAAATTGTTTTGCCGAGAGGTTTTCTTGCGGGTTCCAGGGAGCGTTTCCACTGTTCATTGCTGACCATGTTTTTGAAATACGCAGATGCCTCTGACCAGCTCTCGTCATATTTTCCTGAATCGGTAAGAGCAAGCCATTTTTCAGTCATGGCAACAGCGGTTTTTTCATTGCTGTTTTTTTCGGCCAGGCAAAGAGCGGGGCCAATGAGAAACATAATGGAGACGAAATAGAGAGTTCTGAATGAAAACATGTTTTTGTCCTTTTGTTTATGGTAAAATTTTTATTTATTCTCGTGTTCCACTGCGATGATTTCGCCGCTGTCGATTTTGAATATGTGAAAAGAAGTCTCCTGGAGCGTGATTTTAACAGGAGTGGCGTCCAGCGTGATTTTTTTGAGCGCATCGGAAAATTCCTTGCCGAAGGGGAGGGGATGCTCTGAAATTTTTTTCCCCGTAATAGCTACACCGTCAAGATGAAAGTGTCTTTCGACGGCGCCATTGATGTCAACGATCAGGAAATCATCCTGCCCTTCAAGGGGCCTGAGTACCAGCATGGCTATGTTCAAAGTTTTAAAAATTTCATGATAGACGGTTTCATTTTCAGAGATGGTTTTCTGTGTGGCGTGCAGTTTTCTGTCGGCGTCCAAATGTTCCATGAGATGAATATAAGCTCTGGAGTGATGGCGCAGTCTTGCGAGGAGTTCGACTTTGTCCGGGATTTTAGTAAGGTAATCGCTGGCATCGGCGGCAAAGGCGTCTGCTTTGACTTTGGAATCATCTTCGCTGGAAAGGACTATGATGGGAACATCTGCGGTAGCCGGGTTTGCTTTGAAATCCCTGACTACAGTGAGTCCGTCAACTCCGGGCATAATCAAATCCTGAAGGATTACCGTGGGATGTATTTCGTTCGCTGTTTTAAGCGCTGTCAGCGGGTCCTCGCAGAAATGGAAATCAATATCCTCTTCAGAGGCCAGCATTCTTCTGACGGCTTCGCCTATCATTCTCTGGTCGTTAACCAGAAGGACGACAGTTTTGGGCGGGGCCTTTGATGTTTCATGATTTTTGGCCTCATCAATATTCATCATATTACCTCTGCTGTTTTCTTATTATATTTTGAAAGAGGCGCGGAGGATGGAGAAATCGTCGTCAAAAAATTCTCTGCCCCGCACGGTGGTTATTTTCTTATATATTTCATCGACATTAGGATAATCCGATACGGATGGAGTGGTGAGTAATTCAAAGAAGTCCCTGAACTCCCATATATTTCCGTCCGGTTTCACTATTTCAAATGTTCCATCGCTGTAAATGAAAAGCCTGTTGAAAGGCTTCAGTTCGACAGTGGCGTTTTCGTATTCGACATCTTCCATGGCGCCTATTATGGCCCCGTGAGTGCTGAGTTGTGCGGGCTGAGCTGTTTCAGGAGCATCGCCGGTAATAAGTATGGCGGGAGGATGTCCGCCGCTTGAATAGATGATTTTTCTGCTGATTTTGTTATATATCCCATACCAGATGGTAAAATATTTCTGATTGTGTTCCTGCATTTTGAATGTTTTGTTTAATTGCGCAAGGACATTGGCGGGATTGTGGAAATCCGTATCAAGGAGGGTTTGGCTCCTCAATACCTCTATAGCTGTAACTGAAAGGAGGGCCGCGCCTACGCCGTGTCCTGAAACATCGAGGAGATAGATGGCAAAATTATCTTCGTCAAGCCAGTGGTATCCGAAAGCATCTCCACCAAGAGAAGTTGAGGGTATGAATTTCCATATTATTTCAGGATTTTCCTGCATTTCCGGAGGAAGCAGGGAAAGGACGTAATCAGCGGCTTCGGCAAGTTCGGCGGCCAGAGTATTGCGGGTTTTGAGCATATTGTCAAAGGCCTCATTGCGTTCAAGCATGTGTATATATCCGCGGGAATGGTGACGAATTCTTGCTATCAGTTCGATTTTATCGGGGAGCTTGACTATATAATCACTGGCATCAAAGGCGAAGGCTTCCGCTTTGACCTTACTGTTTTCTTCGCTGGTGAGAACTATCAGGGGAATGTCTTTTGTGGCGGTGTTTTTTCTGAATTCCCTGACAAGTTCCATGCCATCGATATTGGGCATTACCAGATCCTGAAGTATTACGGTCGGAGATATTTCCAGCGCGGTATCTATGGCTTTCAGGGGGTCCTGGCAGAAGTGGAAGTCAATGTCTTTTTCCGAGACAAGCATTCTTCTTATGGCCTCGCCGATTATTCTCTGATCATCGACAAGCAGTACTCTTATGCCGTATTTTTTACGCAGTTTGGAAAGAGGCGGTAAATTTGTGTTTTTCATATCCATGGCTGCGTCCTTTCCTTCATGCACAATTCCAGTATTCTGCCCGCCATTTTCTTTGGAGCAAGTATTTCACGGGCGGCGTCCAGTTCCGCGGCGGCTTTGGGCATGCCGTAAACCACACTGCTGTCTTTGTCCTGGGCGAAGGTGTACCAGCCTGAGTTTTTCAATTTTAAAAGCCCTTCGGCGCCATCGTGACCGATGCCTGTCATTAGCGCCGCTATGCCTTTGTTTTTCCAGTTGGCGTCCAGGCTGTTGAAGAAGACGTCAACGGAAGGCCTGAATGGATTGTTTTCAGGTTCAGGCGTGTAGTTTACACTCATGTCCGGCAACAGCACCATGTGTTCATTTGTCGCCGCCAGAAAGATTTTTCCTTTCTGGAGAGTATCTCCCGCCTTTGCAAGGATGAATTCAAGTTTGCATTCGCTTGAGAGCCATGAGGCCAAGCCCTGGACAAACTGTTTGTCTATATGCTGAATCACCACAAAAGCAGCGTTCAGAGATGCCGGTATTTCGGAGAAGAATTCGGCGAGGGCCTTGGGGCCTCCGGTGGAAGAGCCTATAGTGATCAGAAGAGGCGCGTCGCTGGATGAAGGCGAATTGACGCAGGACTTGTTTTTTCTGTATTGTTCGCTTTTGCCCGGGTCTATCAGTGTCCGGAGCATTGATATTTTTCTGACAAGCTCCATAGCTCCTTCAGCGTTGCCGTTTATGTCCACCAGAGGAGTATTTATCGCGTCCAGAGCGCCTTCTCCGAGGGCTTCAAATACTCTGGATGAATTTCCATCTACGGTAGCCGTCACAATAAGTATCGGGCAGGGGGATTTTTTCATTATCCGTCTTACTGCTTCAACGCCGTTCATTTCCGGCATAAGCATATCCATGATTATCAGGTCGGGCGTATCTTCCTCGCATTTTCTGACCGCCTCAAGTCCGTTATACGCGATCCAGGCTATTTTGCAGTCGCGGATGCCGGATATGACGCGGCGGAGCGCTTCAACAATCATCTGCATATCGTTTACTATGGCAATTCTCATCATGCTGGATCACCTATCAGATTGTAAACAGCCTCCAGAAGAGTGTTGTCATGAAAACTGCTTTTTGTCAGGTAGTAATCAGCGCCCGCGTCAATGCCTTTGACGCGGTCTTCTTCTCTGTCCTTGTAGGATACTATCATTACGGGGATGGATCTCAGCTTGGCATGTGACTTGATTTTTTCTACAAGCTCGAACCCGTTCATTCTGGGCATATCTATATCGGTTATGACTATATCGTAATTATCTGTCCGCAACGCGTTCCAGCCGTCAATGCCGTCCACGGCGGTTTCGACTTTGTAGCCTTTGTTTTCGAGGAGATGTCTTTCCAGTTCCCTTACTGTTATGGAATCGTCTATGACGAGTATTTTTTTTCTTCTCTGGTGTATGACTGTTTCATTGCTTCTGCTGAGCTTATGGAGTGTATTGCCTTTGACGAGATTGTCAACGGAACGGACTATGTCATCGACATCCGCGACAAGGACAGGCGAACCGTCGTCCAGTACTGACGCGGAACTGACGCATGAGATTTTTCCGAGTCTTTCATCAAGAGGCCTGACTACTATTTTTTCCTCTCTCAGGAAACGGTCAACCACAACCGCGTAACGGTTATATCTGTCGCTGACAATCAGCAGAGGGATGTTCTCATCCTCAATACTTTTAATCGGATAACTGAGGAGTTCGCGTCCTGAAACAATTCCTATATTTGAGTTTTCATGATTTATAAACTGATGGTTTTCCAGGGTCTGAAGGTCTTCTGTTGGAACAATCAGAAGCCTGTCGAGCTTCGTCGATGGAAATGCGTACAGTTCCTCCCCTATTTCCACGATCATGGCGGATATTACGGAAAGGGTTATGGGCAACTGCATGTGAAACGTTGTGCCTTTGCCCAGTTTTGTTTCTATTTTTATGAGTCCCTTGACATCCTGTACCATGTTCTGCACAACGTCCAGTCCCACCCCCCTTCCTGAAATTTCTGTAACGGAAGAGCTGGTGGAGAAGCCTGGAAGAAAAAGAAAATCCAGAAGTTCATGGGGCGGCATTTTTCTGACCATGTCCTCGGTGGCCAGACCTCTGGCTATAATTTTTTCGCGCACTGTTTCCAGGTTTATGCCGCGTCCGTCATCGCTTATTGTGATATTAAGCATTCCCGCCCAGTGGAAGGCTGAAAGTTCTATTGTGCCGCTTTCATTTTTCCCGGCGGCTTTGCGTGCTTCGGGGCTTTCAAGTCCGTGATCAATGGCGTTTCTTAAAAGATGGTTGATAGGGGCTTCTAGTTTTTCGAGTATGTCCCTGTCAACGCCTGTTTTTTCGCCGGATACCTGAAACTCTACATGCTTTCCGAGTTTTCGGGCGACGTCACGGACTGTTCTGGGAAAAACTTTGGATAAATCCTCGAAAGGTATTATTTTACAGGAGACCAGTTCATTGTAAAAGTCCTCGGAGAAACTTTCGGCGCTGAGAGAGAAAACAGAGAAGTCGTTCGCGAAGTCTGAAATAGCCCAGTAGTACTCACTGCTTTTATCTTTCATTTCACTCAGCAGTTCATTGATTTCTTCATTCCGTTTGCCTTCCAGCAGCAGATCGCGGGCTTTTGACGCTATCTCAGATATTGTCATGAATTTTTCTTTCAAGCCCACACGCTTGTTTTCAAGGGTCTGCATTTTCTTCACAGCAACAAAGGATTCTCCGGAGAGGCCTAGAAGTTTTTCCATTTTGGCGCTCGTAACTTTGACGAAGTTGTCTTTGTGCTGATCCATTTTTCTGAACGTCTGCGTGATCTGATGTTCCTCCGGGATATGGGCATCTTTTTCGTGAACTGGCACAGCTTTTTTTTCTTCTTTTTCAGGTTGCGGCGGCGGGGGCGGCGGTGATGGTTTTATGGTCTCGGTATTTTCAGCCGCCGGAATATCCCTGTTTTCTTTCATGTCTTCGTAAACAGACGCGAGTTTTAAAAAGCTTTCGGTATGGGATGATATGAAGCTGTTGAAATCTTCTTCTTTTGTCTCTGATATTTTTCTGACCAGGTCTACGCCTTCCAGAAGTCTGTCTATATGATATGCGTTTAAGGCGGCTTTCCCGTTCATAAGCGCCGAAAAATAGTTTTCCATGGAGTGGGCAAATTTGACGATCATATCGGCCTGTACTATCTGGGCCCCGCCTTTCAGAGAATGCGCCGCCCTCATCAGCGATTCAAGAAGCTCTGGAGCTGAAGGTGTTTTTTCAACAGCTATCAGTCCTTCGCTTAGAGACTGGGCCTGTGTTTCAGACTCTATCAGAAAAAGACCGAGCATTGAAAAATTTTTCAAGTCATCGCTGTTCATGATATTTTCCTTTTCAGCGCGCTGATTATAAGTTCGTCATCAAGATACCCCACAAGTTTGTCCTGAAACCGGAAAACGGTTTTTATATAGCTTGCGCAGGTGTTGGAAACAGTCAGCGGTGTGTTCAGTGCCTGTTCTGGATTATAACGGTAGATATCCAGTACTTCATCAACAGGAAAAACCCATAGAAAACCGCTTTTTTCCAGAATGGCAAATCTGGCCCCGAATAAATTACGGGACTCATCCTCTTCCTTGGTTGCGGCATTTTCTATTCCTAAAAATGTTTTAAGCGAGAAACAAAGTTGAAGGCTGCCTTTTATATTCGCAAGCCCCAGAAGCGTATCATCTGATTTGCGTGGGATTTTATGTATTTTTGAGAGATGTGAAACTTCTTTCATGTCCATCAGAGGAAACGCGAGCCATTCACTTTCAAGTCGGAAAATAAAAACATTTTCCCATTTTTCATCTGTGTTTTCATCCTTTTTTTCCGATGAAAGAAGAGCGGACCATTCCTGAAGATATTCCTGAGGGGCCGTCATTTTCAGGAGCAGTGATGCCTTTGATTTGAATTCATCACAGTTTCTGCAATGGATAAAATCTTTCAGACGGAAACATGAATGGTTGCCGCAGTTGCCGGTCCCTATAGTGTTCCAGCAGTAATTTATTTCTTTTTCTGTGATATTGTTTTCAGTCATAACGCGCTTTTAGCCCTGTTGGCCCTTTCTCTGAAACTTTTCGCGCCTTGCAAATTCCCGTTATGCTCTTTTATTGCCGAAAGGCCCATAAGGGCCTCATAATAATCAGGTTTAATGTACAGGGCTTTGTGAAAGAACGCTTCCGCGCCTGTATATCTTTTTGAGGACATGAGCAGCATTCCCATAAGAAAATGGGCTTTCGCGTCAAGCTTGTTGACGGATACGTATTCCTTGCATATTTCCTCAGCTTTTTTCAACTCTCCCGCATTGGCAAGTCCCTCGGCTTTCTGAAGGAGATCTGTCTGTTCGGAATGGATTTCTTTTTTTTCCGTATGAAGGGCCTTGCCTTTTACGTCGCTCCGGGGATAATGTTCAGCGGGCCTTGGCGACTGTACTGTTATTGTGCCTTCTGTAAGCGTTTTCTCCGGCGCCGGATATTTTGTCTGATAGACAGGGAGGATTGGAGGCGGGACAGTTTTTTCATCGTATCTCCTGAACGCAAAGGCCCCTGAAGCTTTTACTATCCTGAATGAAGTGCTGAAAAGCACACCCGCTTCGGAATGTCCGATGAAAAGCAGTCCTTCACTGAGGAGAAAATTTGAAAGTATGTCCACTGCCTTTCTTTGCGTTTCAGTATCCATATATATAAGCATGTTACGGCAGAAAATAATATCGTACTTAGTTTCAGTTCCCTGGCATTGCAGATCAAAAATATTTTTTTGGAAGAAGTTAACTGTATCCTTCAGTTCTTTTTTAATTTCAAAGGAGTTTTCTGTGCCGGTAAAATGTTTTTCAATGAAGTCTCGATGCTGGCCGCGGAAAGAGTTCATGGTGTAAACTCCCTTCAATGCCCTTTGAACGCAGACGCTGTTTATGTCGGCGGCGTCTATCGTGAAATTACCGGGGGCAAGGCCGCATCCGAGCAGGGTGAGAGCTATCGAGTATGGTTCTTCCCCGGTGGCGCATGGAATACTCAGTATTCTTATTTTCCTGTTTCTGACTTTTGCCATCCATTCATTTTTTATAAAATTTTCGAGAAATTCAAAGGAATCTTTCATTCTGAAAAACCATGTTTCCGGCACGGTAACTGTTTCTATCAGGCGGTCCATTTCATCCGATGATTTGCCGAGCAGATTTTCATAAGCGGAAATATCAGTCAGATTGCATTCGCGCATGCGCCACGCGACATCGGCATCTATTTTCTTTTTGCCTATGCAATCAGTGCTGAGGCCTGTTTTTTCTTTCAGGATGTTTTCGATCATGGAGCCTTTTCCTCAATTTCCGGGAAAATGATTTTTCTGACTTCTTCGCCGAGAATTTTTTCTATGTTTATAAACTGGAACATTTCTTTGTTTTCCGTTGAAATTTTTTCCATATAAGGGATATCGGTTTTAATGCCGGAGGGTTGAAGCGTCTCGTCATCCGTGTTTATGTTCAGTATTTCCGTGGCGTTTTCGATGAGCAGTCCTAGATAATGTTTTTCCATATAGCGCACGACGGCGATCCGCGAACTGAGTATGTTTTCTGTTTCTCTCTTTACCGCCAGCATAGTCAGATCAACGACTGGGACGAGGCGGCTTCTGTAATTGAAATTACCTGGGATGTAATCGGGCGCTCCAAGTATTTTACGCAATGGTACTTTGGGGACAATCTCTATTATCCGCCCGACTTCAAAGCCGTAAAAATTGCTGTTTATGCTGAATTGCAAACAAAGCATTTTATTATCTTACTTTAAAGGTTGTAACTTCTTTCTGGAGATTAAGCGTGGAGTTGTTCAGCTGTTTGGCCGCTTCGTTGAACGCCTTGAGCGAATCAGATGTGCTTCTGGCGCATTCACTGAGCTGTACCATCGAATCGCTTATCTGATTAGCGCCGGAGGTCTGCTGTTTCATCCCGTCTATAACCATGTCGAATTTGACGGGAAGGCCCTGTACCCCCTTGATAATGCCTTCAAGCTGTCCGCTGATGAGGGCTGTTTCCCTCACGCTCTGCCTGACTTCTTCGGAAAACTTATCTATACCCATTACTCCTGAAGAAACGGCTGACTGCATTTCCCTGACCATTCTCGTTATGTCGAGGGTGGCGACTGCTGTCTGGTCGGCCAGACGCCTTATTTCACGTGCTACCACAGAGAAGCCTTTTCCGTATTCTCCCGCTTTTTCCGCTTCTATCGCGGCGTTGAGAGAGAGCAGGTTTGTCTGGTCCGCGACTTTTGTTATCGTTGTTACCACGTTGTTTATGTTGCTTGTTTTTTCATTGATGATGGAAAGTTTTGAGGAAATGGACGAGGTCGCGGAAGCTATCTGTTCCATCGATTTTTCCATATTCCCGAGGGATAAGCGTCCGGCCTCCGCCAATTGCGCGGTGTTGCCTGACGCTTCGGCTACTTCGTTCATAGTGTTGACCAGCTGCTGAGATGTGGAGGATATCTCTTTCGTGGAGGATACAATCTCATTTGTCGAAGAGCTGAGTTCATTTACTGTTACTTCCTGTTCTTTAGAGGATGCCGCTATTTCGGTAGCCGTAGAGACAAGATGAATTGTGGCCTTCTGTACTTCACCCACCAGAGAGTTAAGGTTTTTGGTCATTGTTACAATTGAGCTTATTAACAATCCCGTTTCGTCCTTTGATATAAGCTTACTGTCAATTTCGCCATGTTCTGAAACCGCGCTGGAAAGATTCTTGAATCCGAGCATGGCTGACGCGAGATCTCCTGAAGCTATCATACGCGCCATTTCTGAAATCCGGGAAATCGGCGCGCTTATTCTCCATCCCATATAAAGGGAAACCGATATGGACAGAAGCAGAATTATACTACCTCCCAAAAACACAAAAATCAGGAGATTATTGATGTTTGAAGACACCTTTTTCCTGATTATATTGAAGTCATCATTGTATATTGTCGGCATTATCACCCAGTCCCATGGCTCAAAATAGATATATGCTCCTGTTTTAATGCGGGGACTTTCTTCTCCGGGGTTCAGCCATGAATAGTCTTTAAATCCGACTTCACCTTCTTTCAGTTTAATTGCACTTTCAACAATGTCTTTTAACGCCGGCTTGCCATTCGCGTCTTTTACGGTGAGTATATTTTCCCCATCTCTTTCCCCGTCCTTGGAAATGATATAATTTCCTTTCTGGTCTCCGGAACCTCCAAGTACCGCAATATATCCTGTTTGACCGATTTGGGTTTTGGTGATTATGTCTTTGATTGTTTTAATGGAACTCATTTTCACTCCGACATAAAGACATCCTATGATATTTCCATTGCCATCTTTTATCGGTTCGTATGCAGTCAAGTACCATGCATTGACAACATAAGCCCTTCCCTTGAAAGTCTTGCCGCTCATAACTGTCGCGCTTACGGCATTGGGCTTGCCGTCAGGGTTGATTGCCGGTATATACGTTCCAACAGCCCTGGTACCGTCAAGGTTTTCTACGCTGGTGGTTACCCTGAGCATATCGCCCTGTTCATTCATTCTTTGAAATATAGTACAAGTTCCTCCTGAGAGTTCCCTCATTTCATCGACAACGGGCATGGAAATACTGAAGTTGTTATTCAATTCAATCCATTTGTTACCCACAAATATCTTGGGTAACGTTATTTCCATTGTTTCTTTTGTAAACTGGTTTATGGCATCCCACTTCATTTTCTCGGTTTTGGAAAGAGATACTCCGCCCTGTTCTTTTAAAATTTTTCTTGACATGTTCAAGTCAGAGGTGAGTTGATTCAAAAGGATATTATTAGAGACTTCGCACATGCCGTAAATGTCAGAAGCAATATATTTTAAGCTGTCCCGGCTTAATACTTTCATCTCTTTTTCAATAATACTTTGGATATCTTTTTCCTGGCGGAAAGTTAGAAGCGACATAGCTATCACAGGAAACAGCGCCGATGCTATCGCAAGTACAACAATTTTGCGCTTGAGGTTAAAGGTCATAAGCGTTCCCCCTGTGTTTTGAAGTATGATGCTGAACATCCATAATTTAATCTGCCGAATAAAAATTGCAAGCATTGAAGACTGCCTTTTTGCCTCATTCAATTTCTGCATGTTCAAAATAAAAAAAGTCATTTTTTCGTCAAAAAGCTATTGACAAGTGTCGTGTTTAGTGTCATAATTGGTGTCGTAAACTTTGTAGGTGCATCATGTATAACATCGAGACACTGGCGAAATTGGCGGGGATTTCCAGAAGGGCTGTAAGGTTTTATATCCAGAGGGGGCTTCTGTCTCCTCCGGAGGGACAGGCAAGGGGGGCTTATTATACTGAAAAGCATCTGGAACGCCTGAAAGAAATCTTGAAGCTTTCCGGACAGGGTGTGCCGTTGCAGAAGATGAATTCCGTACTTGACGGAGGACTGAAAATCAAAGAGGAGGGGGCTGTTTACAGAGTGGACGGCGGAGTGAGAAAATCAAGATGGGAACGAGTTGAAATACTGAAGGGTGTTGAACTGCATTTCTATCCGAACTTGCTTGACGAGGATGATTTGTCGAAAATAAAGAATTTTATCAGTAAAATCGCGGGAGAAAAAGACTGATGGCTAAAAAGCAGACTGCGCTGTTCAATGCTGAAAACAAAAGACCGGTTGCTTTGCTGGGAGTGAAATTTGATGTCGAGGTAAAGGATATCTGTTCAAAAGTATTGATGAGACAGCACTTCAGAAACAAGGAAAAATGCGCTATTGAAGCTGTTTACTGTTTTCCGATAGAACATAACGCGGCGATATATGACTTGAAAATAAAAACGGGTGGAGAGGAGATCAGCGCTTCTGCCAGAGAACGGGAAAAAGCCTTTGAGCTTTACGACAGGATGCTTGAAAAGGGAGGGGGTTCTTTTCTCCTTGACATGGGTGAAAAAGACATGCTGCTCGTATCGGTGGGAAATCTTCTGCCCGGAGAGGATGTGAGCATTGAAATAGGTTATATTACACAATTAAGCATATGCGACGGCATAACAAGGCTCCAGGTCCCGGCAACGCTTACGCCAAGATATAAGCCTATGAACGCCGATCCCGTAAAGACGGGACTTCTTTCTCCTCCTTATGCTTCAGCCGTGCCTTATGGATTTTCCATAAATGTCAATGTCATGAATGCCGAAATTTCCGGGATAAGTTCCATTTCACATAAGATCAGGATGAAACCAAATTCTTCAGGGCAGGGTGTCCTTATTGAATTGAATGAAAAAAATGCCTGCATGGATAGAGATTTTATTCTTGATATAAAGTCCTCCGTCATGGATCAGCCGCTCTGCATTGTCAGCCGTCATGAGAACGGAGAGGCTGCCGCGATTATCCGCCTCTTTCCTGAATTCAGGGACGAAGGCCTCATGTATTCAGGGAAAAGTTCAGACATGCTTTTTATTCTTGACTGTTCCGGTTCCATGGCTTGCAGTTCCATTGAGAACGCCAAAGAAACCCTGGAAATCTGCCTGCGTGCGATGAAGGAGGGGGACTTTTTCAATATAATAAGATTTGGAACTGATTATCAGGTTTTTTATCCCGAGGCGCTTCCTTACAATGAGAACAATCTGAGGAGGGCGTTGAAGGATATTGCCGGGATTGAGGCCGACATGGGAGGAACTGAACTGAGCGAGGTGCTTTCGCTTGCCTGTTCAATGCCTGTGCATCCTGAAAGCCGCAGAGATGTAATCCTTCTGACGGACGGGGCTGTTCACAATACTTCAGAGCTTGTGAAATATGTCGCTGAATTTCACAAGGACGCGCGTTTTTATACATTCGGCATAGGCTATGCCGCCAGTCATAATCTGGTAAAAGGCATTGCCAGGGCCAGCGGAGGGGCATGGGAAATGCTTCAGCCCGGTGAAAAAATACAGCAGAAAGTCCTCCGTCAATTTGCCAGAATATTGCAGGACCATATCAAAATCACGGACATCAAGGCTGAAAATGCGGATATCACTGTTGACATGGAACATCTTCCCGCCATTTACGAGGGAGATTCCTTCACTGCATTCGCTAAGGTCAAAAAAATATCCGAGGGGGCTACTCTGCTTATTTCCGGCAAATCAGGAAAACAGAATTTCCGCTGGAAATGCGGCATGAAAAATATCGGTGATGACAATCTTATTCCTTCACTCTGGGCGCTTGACACCATATCATCTCTGGAGTATAAAGGA
Organism: Lentisphaerae bacterium GWF2_44_16; assembly: GCA_001803225.1. Lineage (GTDB taxonomy): Bacteria > Verrucomicrobiota > Lentisphaeria > Victivallales > GWF2-45-14 > GWF2-44-16. Next base: position 14,387 of record MHBF01000130.1, read on the forward strand.
TATTCCTCCCAAAAAGGGAAAAACACCGGCATGATAAGGAAGATTGCCTTGAAATTCGGACTGCTGAGCTGTGAAAGCAGCCTCGTCGCGGTTTCAAGCGCGGGCAAGAATAAAGGAACTGATGCTTTCCCGGAATACCGGCGCGTTCCCGTGATGATAAGCGCTGGTTATGAAGCTTATGAAACGAACAGTGCGTCTTTATTTCTTTCGGAAGAAATTTCCGAGTACTCTACATCCGATGAATGGTATCTGAGGCTTCTGAAAACACAGGACGCGGAAGGGGCTTTTGACGGTCTCGAAGCGATAGCCTCCCGCTTGAAAAGAAATATTTCAGAGATGGAAAAAGCGATAACTGAACTTGCTTCCAAATCTGAATGGAACGACAGGGCAACTGTAAGAAAAATAATAATAACGTCTCTTGCTTTGAGGCTTCTTGCTTCGGAGCGCGAGATTGAAAGGATTTGTGGCAGAGCAATAAGGAAGGCTGGGCAGTGGCTTGACAAAGCTTTGGCTCCCGATAGAACAGAAAGACTCTTGGCAGACGAGCTAGTCGATACCCTGCTCAGTTATTCCTCTCCTCAATGCTCAACTCGAAAAGCGAAAAGCACGGAATGAAAACGCGTTTTCAATTTCCTGTCCAGAATACATCCGTATTTTCCGTAGTTACATTTGCCCTTTTCAAAGACGCGGTGTGATTGTCAAAAAAGATAATATTCACCATTCCGTTATGAGGAAAGCCTATTGTTCCGGCTGTGAGGTGATGAGCTCCTCCGTAAGCGTCCCCCAGCATTGCGCATTGAGAAAATTTACTGATCATAGTCAAGGGCAGCGGCATAAAATAATCAGTCCCGTGATGGGCGTACTGAGTGTTCGGTGAGTATGTGCCATATCTTTGCGAGTAATAGATGGCCTGATCCATAGTATATCCTTTGTCTATCGTGTAATAATTCAGCATTGTGCTGTTTTCTGAACATTGACATATTGCGGCAGTCTGAGGCGCTGCCCCATTTGCAGTTCTGCCTGCGCTTCTCAGATATCCGAATGTCATCAATTCCCGTGTGTAGTCAAATATAGGTTTGCCGCTGCTTACCAGTTTTAATGGCGGCATGTATGAGGGGAAGTCTATGGAATATTCCTGAAGTACGCTTCCCGTCTGTTTCAGATTGTTTACGCATCTTATCCTCTTTGCCGTGTCCCTGGCTTTGTTCAGGGATGGTAAAAGCAGTGCCGCCAGTATCGCGATAATCGCCACGACAATGAGGAGCTCAATGAGCGTAAAAAGCCCTTTCATCTTTTTCATTTTCCGCCTCCCTCTATGAATTTTCTTACCGTCTCAAATGCCGGAGTTTTTTTCATGCCGCTTCCATCAAAAAATATGGCTTGCATATTTTTGAAAGGTTCTTTTTCAACGCCCGCGGTTATAACTGTATCATCTCCAAGAGTTGTGCCTATGCTCCATGAAGTATAGTCATTGTTTTCCATATCATGTACCTGCGAACAGTTTACGGGTTTTTCACTGTCAACGGAAACTTCTATCAGGTCGGGCCCGCCTTTCCATATCTTGGCGAAGAAATCATAAACGCCGTCTTCCGGGACATTTATTTTTATCGTCATTGCTTCTTTTGAAGTGCTTTTTCTTACGGCGATTTTGTTTTCAGCGGAGATATCCTCTACTTTTACAAAGCCTTTCAGAATAATACCGTTTTCCGCTTGCAGGACAGTATAGTCTTTTTTGTTTGTGCCGTTGCCTTTGAACGGATTGAAAGTACCTGTTTTAGCCAGACAGACCGCGTCAATCATTATACGGTCATAGCGTGGAAGCAATTTGATTTCGTGTTCGCCTTTTTTCAATTTGAACTGGATATTCTCAATTGTCCAGCGCCACTGGTTTTGAAGCGTTATGAATACCGTATATGTTCCGGTTTTTCCGTCTTTGGGAACGTGCAGTTTGAAGCTTCTCATTCCATCCGTTCTGACTTGGCATGTATCGATTATTTTTCCATCCGGCGCGGCGGCGATTGCCGTCCCAAAATAAAAGCCGCTGTATTTTCTGACAGGACGGTTATATAGGAATATGTCAAAATCCTTGTCAGTCTTTTTTTCAAACTGAAAAGAGACCACGGGGCATTTAAATTTTGCCAGCGGGGATGATTTTGCCGTCGGGGGAGTCATTACGACAAGCGGGCTTGTCGGGGGTGTCCCTTCAAGTTTCATCCCGTCCGCTTTCATCGCCCTGAGGAGGTCTGCGCTTCCCCAGAGGAATGTCGGATCATTGATACCGTATTCAAGCTGGATTGTCAAATCTCTTCCGGCGGGAACGGCATAACGTTTGAGCCCGGCCATCCAGTCGGCCTGCGCCGCTTCGCCATAGAAACAGCAGCTTCTGTCATTGGGATAATTGCCCAGAAGCATTCCCGGCGCCTTGGCGTGTTCTCCAAATGAAGTATCATTTGGTCTTGTGCGGAGCCTCATGTAGCCGTCGAATATCTGGAGATAAACTTCTCTTACTTCGGGGTCTCCGGTTGTTTCATAATATTCCCTGAGCGCTCTCATGCCGACAGTGAACATGTAAGGCCAGAGGCTTACTATGTGGTCTCTCTGCATCTTTGTAAGTTCCGCTATTTTCTTTGCCATCTGAAGGTATTCCCAGTTCCCTGTCGCGTCCCAACCCTGAATTGTGCCCATGAACTGCCAGGCCGGTCTGCGCCAGTAATGCACATAATCATAAACATTCCATTCCGGTAATTCTTTGCTATGGTATCTGCCTACCTGATCCGCGATTTCCATGATGCGCTTTGATGCCGTGAAGAAGCCGTATGTCAGAGTGCCGTTGAACCATGAGTGTCCGTTTGCTTCATGGTTTGTGGATTTTCTCTCATATTTGCCGTGAACATAGATATGTCCCGCTGATTTTCCGTTTGAATGGTCGATATCCACGTCGGCGAAATGTGATATGCATTTATCCGCAAAATCGAAGTATTCTCTTTTACAGCTCCTCAG
>MHBF01000131.1 GCA_001803225.1 Lentisphaerae bacterium GWF2_44_16
ATCAAAAAGGCTCAATCTGACACCGATTTTCAAACCGGGCGCTTCACTCTTTATGCCTTTGACTATTTCACTTAAGAAGCGTGTGCGGTTCTCAAAGCTCCCCCCGTAATTCCCGGGCCTGTCAACAGCGCTCAAAAGTTCATGCCCAAGGTATCCGTGACAATGCTTTACATCTACAAATTCAAAACCGCATTTCAGTGCCGAAACAGCGCCCTTTATGTAATCCTTGATTATATCGTCAACCTCCGCGTCAGTCAGAACGGGATAGTCAGGGGCTATTCCGAATTTGCGGTCAAGTATCGGATGATGATACGCTATCCTGGGACTAAGTTTTTTCTTGTCGTAAGGCTTTGAAAAACGTCCGGAATGGGTCAGTTGCAAACCAACGAAAAGATCGTCAGCCGTTCCGAATTTTTCCTTATGCGCGTTTACAAGCTCCTCCCGCATATCTTCTATTTCTTTCAGCGTTTCAGTACTGATAAGAAGCTGATCCGGGTTACTCATGCCGTCCACACGGACGGCGGCGGCTTCTCCGCCCCAGATTAACTTCGCGCCGCTGATGCCAAAATTTTTCCAACGCCTTCTCGTCAGATCGGACGGATGTCCTCCGGGACAGTCCCAGCCCTCCATAGGTAAAACGCAAAATCTGTTTCCGATAACCTTATCTTCTATGCGCAGCGTTTTGTTCAGAGGAGCGGAATTTCCATGCTCCATCTCGTCATCGCATGGAATATTTATCCCTTTTTCTGAAAGATATTGTTTGAAATCCTTAACACTTTTCAGTGAACTTATTTTTCTGTATTCCATTTTTTCACCCGTTTATTTAATGTAAAATGTATAGTAAGGTTTTTTCCCGCCGAGACGTTGAATGAGAAGCGCAAGTTCCATGGCGTGATAATCGCCCCACATGCTGGATTCTCCGTATGGTATTTTCGATTTAGGCGGCACATAATCCCAACCGTTCGGCTGGTGATATACCGAATGAAGAATAAGCCCCTGATGAGAACTTTTATCCGAAAGATAAGGCGCGTCAAAAAGAGCGTCCGCCACTGTCAGTCCTGCCTGCATATATTTCGCGGCTTCTTTCTTTTTCCCTTTGCCCTGAAGATATTTTCCAAGCCTCAGAAGCCCCTGCGCGCCTATTGCCGCCGCCGAACTGTCCACCGGTTCGCAGTCATTGAATGGGTCCGCCGGTTTATCAAGGTAATCTTCGATTTTATGCAGGGAAGGAGCGCCGGTATCCCAGTAAGGTATCCCGTCCGAAGGAGAATTTTCAATATAAAAATCACATACTGCCAGAGCTGTTTTCAGCATAAATTCCGCAATCTGCTTTTTCCCGCCAAATGCTTTAAGCTCAGCTTCAGGAAGAGTATCGATGAATTCGAGTTCTTCGGCGTATCCGCACATTATCCAGGCAAGCCCTCTCGTCCATGTAGAGAACGGAGAATATCCCTGCTGGGAATTAGGACAGCGGTAATTGCCGTCATTAAGGTTGAAAATGCTTTCATGCGCCACGCGGCCTCTCAAATCGTAAGAGTCCCTGCCTTCTCCATAATAAACAGCATACTTTGCTGTTGTACGGGCATGGCTTATTATACGTTCCAGAAGCGAAATCCTTTTGTCGTTTTCATCAAGAAGCCCCTGGCCCAACTGATGCGCTACGGCAAGCGCGCGCAAAGAACGGATTGTATCAGCAAAAAGCGAGTGCGGGCCGTTAAAGGAATATATGTAGCCGCCATCCTTTATTTCCGTCCAGCGCTTCGCCTGTACCGCTCCCGAAACTTTAAGGGCAAGTTCATAGAAATTCCGTTCCCATTCGTTTTCCTTAATCCTCTCCTCGTTCATCAGGCGGAGCAGATTTCCGTAAGTGCTGACATTGTTGAAACCATGGTCATGCACCCCGAAATGCGTAAGATGTCCGGCCATGTATGAAACAACGTTCTTTCTTCCAATTTCAAGATATTCCTTATCATCAAGCGAATCAAAACAAAGAAGCGCCGAGCCGAACTGGAACCCCTGCGTCCATTCCGTCCAGCCCCTCGAAGTGTATTTGCCTTTGACTGTAAAAACAGGAGCTCCTTTTTTATAATCGAATTTCTTTTCTATATCAAGGACTTTTTCTCCGGCAAGCTCCCAGAGTCTCTTCAGTTTCTTGTCAAGACATTCCGGCTTGATGCTGTGATTTATCTTTATCATCTCAGAACCTCTTTCCTTTCTTTATATGTATTATAATTATCTGACAATCTTCAAGCGCTTCATAAGTATGCTCTAAAAGAGCGTCAAACTGTATTGCCTCCCCTTCCCCGAGCTGATGTTTTTCGTGCGGCAGATAAAAAGCTATTTTCCCTTTCAGCACCCAGCAGAGCTCGTAATCATCCTGATGTATTCTCGGACGGGATACCCTGCCGCCTTTTTTCGCGGAACCGAAAAGACATCTCACATTTGAATAGCGCATTTCCTGAAAATGAAAGCCTTCCGCCCGATACTGAGTAGCTGTGTTTTTCATGGCGGAACGCGACTCCGCAAGAGCAATTATATCAGAGGAATTAAGCCCGAAAACCCTTCCCAGGCGATATATGGTTTCAAGTTCGGCGCGGGTCTGATTCCTCTCAAGTTTTGAAATTACGGCCGCGGAAACGCCGGAGCGCTCGGAGACATCCGCTATCATAAGCCCCTCGCGCTTTCTCAACTCGCGCAGGATTGAAAAATCATAAATTCCCTTCAATTTTCCCTCCGTTACCTGAACAAGGCTTGTATATTTTCTTTTATAATATATAATACATATAAATTTATTGTCAAAGAACAAAAGGAGAAAAATATGAAAAAAGTCGCGCTTGTAACAGGCGGCGCCCGGGGAATCGGCTTCGGAATATCTGAAAAACTGGCTGCCGAAAAAATAAATCTGGCAATATGCGGGACAAAAGACGAAAAAGATGTTTCCGCCCCTCTTGAACAGCTGAGACAATACGGTATAGAAGTCTTTTACTGTAGATGCAACATCTCCGACAGCGAAATGCGAGCTGAAATGCTCTCGGACATAAAAAGACGTTTCGGCAGACTGGACGCGCTTATAAATAACGCGGGGATAGCGCCGTCTGAACGAAAAGACATCCTTGAGGCAGGAGAGGAAAGCTTTGACAAACTGATTCAGACAAACTTGAAAGGCCCCTATTTTCTGACACAGGCCGCAGCTAAAATGATGATAGAACAAAAATCCATAGATTCGTCATTCGCGGGAACAATAATCAATGTAAGCTCCGTATCCGCATCCGTGGCCTCGGTGAACAGAGGGGATTACTGCATATCAAAAGCCGGCGTCAGCATGGCCTCCAAACTCTGGGCCGCGCGTCTTGCCGAATACGGTATCCAAGTTTATGAAATCAGGCCCGGCATCATAAAAACCGACATGACCTCCGGTGTCCAGACAAAATACGACAAGTTGATAGAGGAGGGCCTCCTTCTGGAAAAACGCTGGGGGCTTCCCGAAGACATCGGCAGGGCCGCGGCAATGCTTGTCAGAGGAGACTTACCATATGCCACAGGCACAGTTCTCACACTTGACGGCGGCATGACCCTCGACAGGCTCTGAAAAACAGAGTTATATCTAAAAAGATATAACTTTAAAATATATATTTATTGCCGCCTATTGACAAGGACACACACCTGTGCTATAATATCCATAGTTATATCTAAAAAGTTCAAGATATAAATATAACTTTGGAGATGAGGATGGCCTGCAAATACCTTTATCTTTATGATGAAATATGCCGCCGGATACAGGAAGGCAAACTGAAAACAGGAATGCGCACTCCTTCCGAAAACGAACTTATCTCCACATATAAATTAAGCCTCACCACAATAAAGACAGCTTACCGCAAATTACTGAACGACGGAATCGTCGTCAGGCGCAGAGGCAGCGGTACTTATATCACTGAAAATGCTACGGCAATCCTTGAAAACAAGAAAAGCGAAGAGGATACAAACAATATAAATTCCTGCTTCAGAACAATACACGTACTCATAAATAAATATGAGAACCTGAATCTGGGCCCTGAAGAAGAAATAAATGTATTCGTCGCAAATGATATCATGATGGGAATAAATGATGCCCTGAAAAAATATAAGATACCTTATTATCAGAAAAATACCGCGCTGGAAACACCTGACGAAATTCTGGATTTCTCAGACATAGATCCCGGGCGCGATGCCGTAATCATGATACACGGAAGAAATCCCGGCAATATAAGAGAACTTAAAAAACTGAAAATCCCTTTTGTCGTAGTCAATTACCCTCCCAACTTCATGTGTTCACATGGCATAGAAGCTGATGACAGGATAGGAATATACGAGGCTGTAGAGCACCTTGCCTCGTTAGGATTGAAGAAAATACTCTATCTCGGCCCCGGTGAACAGAACACAAGATTCCCGGCAAGGTTAAGCGGGTTCAGAAACGCAGTCAGCGATTTTGCGCTCGAAGCCGAAGAACTGGCGTCTGAATCCGGAACAGAAGAGAATGCTTATAAAATAGTGAAAAAATATCTGAATGCCGGGAAAATCACTGACGCTATTGTTTCATCCACCGATTACCGGGCGCTTGGCGCGATGAGGGCTGTACAGGAAAAAGGCTATTCGGTACCTGACGATATAAGTATAACAGGCTTTGACGACATAAGGGATGCCGCCCTCTCATCTCCACCTCTGACAACAATTCGCAAACCCCGTTATGAAATGGGAAAAGAGGCAGTACATATGCTTATGGACATTTTTAAAAATACTTCACACCCTACAGCGAGAAAAGTTTTAAAGCCGGAACTGATAATAAGAAAATCGACAGGAATAAAAAAATAAATCAGGATATGAAAATGCATACGGAATTTGCTCTGCTTCCAAAACCAGAAAAAATACATGTTGACAAATCATGTAAATCGCCTTCTTTGAAATCTCTGAAATATATTTTTTACTCCCCTGCTTGTGAAAACGAAGCAAAGTACCTTGCGGCAAAACTCAAAAAAGAATTCTCTCTCTCTCCAGAAAAAAAGACATTGAACACAAGAGGAAGTCTGATCGTCCTTTCCAATTCCCCGGTCATAAAAGAAATCCCTGACGCCCCTCGCAAAAAAGAAGCGTTCTCTATTAAAACTTCAGAAACAAAAATATCTCTGGCAGGTTTTGATGAGGCCGGATTATTTTATGCAGTGCAGGCATTGCTCCAGATATACCGCCAGACCGCAACTCCATCGGCATTTGAAATACATGACAGCCCTTCACTTTCAATGCGCGGATATCACATGGACCTGAAAAAAGGCGTTTTAGAGAAGAAACATTTATACAGTCTCATTGACCGCCTTTCAGAACTGAGACTCAATACGCTTCTCCTTGAATATGAAAACCGCTTTGCCTACAAAAAACATCCCTCCCTGGCCGCCCCTGATGCCCTTTCGCCTTCCGATGTAAAGGATATTCTCGAATATGCCGGACAGAGGCACATAAAAATAATTCCCCTGCTGCAATGCCTCGGGCATGTGGAATATGTTCTTTCCAATCCACTCTATTCACGCTTTATGGAAATCCCCGGAGAAATCAGCCAGTACTGCCCTTCAAATCCTGAAACATTCAATCTATTCAAATCATTCTTTGATGAACTCTCAGAACTTCATATGGACAGCGAATTCTTCCACATAGGCGGGGATGAGACAAGGTTCCTCGGGAAATGTCCGCGATGCTCAAAGACAGCCGGAAAACTCGGAACAGACGCGCTCTATGCCGGATATATAAGTAAAATATGCGACTACGTCATCAGCAAAGGCAAAAAACCTGTAATATGGGATGACATGCTGACCCGCGGCGGCAAACCGGAATTAATGAAAAAACTACCTCCTGAAACTCTTATAATGTACTGGGATTACAGATCTGAGGAAAAAGCTTCAAGCCAGCTCCTGCTGGAAGGGGCGCGAATATCTAAAAAATGGCATCAGACAATCAGGGGCCCTTCGGATTTTATAAAAGCCCCTCAGTCATTCTCCGGATACTGGGAAGATTTGGATGCAAACATCAGAAAAAAATACCTCCCCTATTTTAACGCTAAGGGATTTCCTGAACACGGCAAGGTTTTTCCTTATATAGAACTGATACAACAGGAGGGGCTTGAAGTCATAGGGGCATCAAGCCTGAGATGCGGCGCGGACAGGGTACTGCCGAGGACATTGGATTACATGTCAAACATAATCACCTGGGCTTCAAGAGCACAGAAAACTAAAATCAGGGGCGTCATCACTACATCGTGGGCGGCGGCTTCAACGTTTGGACCTCCGTCATGCGCTTTGTCCGTCTGCGATCATCTGCTGGCGGCTTCCGGCGCGTTTTACTGGAACCCTTCATCCGGCATCGAAGATTTCAATAAGTCTTACGATTTTATAAGCTGGGGAATGGAAAATCGGGAATTCCAGGAAATCCTGAGGCTTACCGAATGCACGGAAAATGAAGCCTATTTTAACTGGATGGACACGATAATAAATCAAGCATTGAAGCTAAAGGAAAAAATCGGGAATGACAGACAGATATCATATAAGAAATACCTGACGGCATTGAACGTAAAACTTTTTGAACGCAAATTAAATTCATATCTGAGAAAAATAGAAGACCGTTTTTTCCCGGGAAGCCCCGCCGCCAAACAGAAAGCGTTGATAAAGTCAGCGCAAAAACAACTGAAAATGCTTTTCACAGAGCTAAAGGAGCTCAAAGCAAAATACGCAAGCTCTTTCAAAAATGATTTCAGCAAAACAACTCTAAGGGAGGCGGTAAACGCGGCCTTCGCTCTTTACGAAGCACGCCTTAATACGGCTGTCACCCTTGTAAAGGGAAAGAGAAAATGAAAAATATCTGCAACAAATTTACGCTTGTCGAGCTCCTTATCGTGATTTCTATCATTGCGATACTGGCAAGCATGCTTCTGCCTGCATTACGAAGCGTTAGAGAAAAAGCTAACGAGATAAATTGTAAAAACAATTTTCGCCAAATTGGCACGTCAGCCCACCTTTACGCATCAGATTACGATGCTTTTCTGCCTCCAAGCTCAAACGATGAATTCGGAAGCAATGTCTATTGGTTCCCTGCACTGTATGACCGTGGATATTTAACCAATAAAAAATTAGTACTCTGCGTTTCGAATCCGAAAGGAGTAAAAGACTGGTTTGCAGGGGCCGGATACCCGAGAATAAACACCAATTACGGCAACAACATAATGATTACATCAAACGCGTCATCACATTATCAGTGGTACAAGCTGGGTTCACTGTCATATGAATCCAAGGTGCCAATGGTTTTTGAAGCATATCAATATCCTTATTTCGACTGCTGGATTTCCGAGAGCAATTACGCGTGGCCGCACAAGAACCGGATGAATGTTTTGTTTCTGGACAATCATGTGGATGACACCGCAATGTTTCTTGGAGGCAATTTGCCGAATAACTGGAAATGGAATTACAAATACTGAAACTATATAATCAGGAAGGACGCAAATGTCTAAAAAAATGTGGACAATGATTTTCATGATGGCTTTCTCAGCACTAACAGTAATCGCAGAAAGCAGTAATTTGAAGAATTCACCAATACGCGAACCAGCCGACAGTGTATGGAAATGGGACCCGGTACCGGAAAGCTGGAAAAGCATAGACCTTAACAATACCTGGAAATTCATTCATCTTGGCAATGATACATGGAAGCCTAAAGACGATTTGAGCGATGATGGTATGAAAAATAAATATTTCTCTCCCTCTTTTGATGACTCAGCATGGAAAAATATTCCAGTGCCATGGACATGGAACATGGAATACGGCTATAATGACAAGCGCCTGAACCTTTACGGCGTCTGCTGGTATCGCAAACAATTTGAGTTAAATGATTTCAATGCGGAAAAAGAAAAAGTTCTGCTGGAGTTCAAAGGCATCGCCGGAGTACCATACTTATGGGTAAATGGCAATCAGGCTCCAATCCTGACAGAAGCCGGTTATTACTTCTCCGACAAAAACAAAAAAGATCCTGAACATGCCGGAATATTACGCCAGTATGTTGATATCACCCCGTTTGTCAAAAATGGAGAAAATGTTATTGCTCTGCGAATCTATGATGCCCGCAAACATATGACAAGGGCTAAAACCGCAGGGCTGGTCAGCGGGGCATTTGTGCGAATTATACCACCGCTTTATTTTGACTACACGTTGGTAACGCCGGGGGAAAAAGAAGTCAACGTAGAGCTTTATCCCGCTAAAAATGTCTCTGCGGATTTTTCCGGTATCGCCAAGGTAATGGACGCTGCCGATGGTAAAGTTATCGGCAATTCACAGGTTACTGGAAAATTCAAACATGACAGTCCACTGCTTTTTTCTGTTCCGGTATCAGGACAGAAGCAATGGACCCCGGAACTTCCGCATCTTTATTTTCTGACGCTCACCGATAATAAAGGCAATGAACTTGTCCGCGAACGTTTCGGTTTCCGAAAAATGGAAATGAAAAACGGGGACCTGTATTTCAACGGCAAGCGTTTTCTGATACTGGGTGGACGCATGCCCGGCTATTTCAATAGCAATTATCGCTATAGCAGTGAAGGCAAGGAACCCAGAAAAACCAGTTGCTGCAATGAAAATAATTTTGCTGCAGACCATATTACTGCCGCTAAAAAAGCAAACTTCAGGGTTTCGCGCGGTAACGGTAACGGCTATAGCGAAACTTTCCTCAATCTCTGCGATGAAATGGGACATATGATGTATCTGGAAATGCCGCGCACTTACTATCAGGACAAGGAACTGCTGAAAAGACTCATCTTCCAACATTACAATCACCCTTCGGCAGCAATATGGGAACTGGGCAACGAACAGTTCGAATGTTGGACACCTGGAATTACGGAATATATGAGCCAGGCTTATGGATGGGTAAAAAACTGGGATCATCAGAACCGGCCTGTATCCCCCACCAGCGGCATGACAGTGGATATCAAAGCGGCTGATGCGGATATCGTTGACTTGCATCATTATTTCGGACAAAAAGAATATTCTCTGAAAAAAGCGGAAAATTACAATAAATATATTTATGACATAATAAGAAAAAAGTATACAAGGGAACCAGCCTATATATTTTTCGAAGGCCCGCCTCTTGACATCAATCCCAGACACATCAATGATTTCTGGGAAAAAGCCGGCCTTCAGAAAATCAAAGCGATAAAAGACCGGACTGCGCGAAAAGCCGCAATTGCAGATGCGGTCAACTCCAAGAAACCGGTACATCACCAAATCAGTCTCTGGCTTTCGGAAGCTCATATCGGAGCGCTTGCGCCAGTGTCTTTTTACGACGGCACACCTGAAAAAATGAAGGAAATTTATTTTGAGAGGATGGTCGAATTTCTACGCATGTACAGGCGGAGCCCATATCTCGACGGCTTCAGCTTCGGCAATTGCAGTATCAGCGACCTTGTTTACACTGATGAGAACGGCAGACAGATACCAAATAAAAATATTACTCTCATTGCCCGCTGTTTTGCGCCTGAAATGGTCAGCTTCGCTCCTTTTAGACGGAACTTTTTTGCCGGTGAAAAAAGCCTGCTGAATGCCGTAGCAGTGAATAACAGCGAAAAAGAAAACCAATATCACGCACAAATTTTCCTGCGCTATTCCGATGGCAGGGAGGAACGGCTGGCGGAAAGCCCGGCATTCAAGGTTGCCTCTTTCAAACAGAAAACAATCACTTTGCCTGTACTCATGCCGGAATTAAAAGCTCCCGTGCATGCGCAACTGATACTAACCCTGCTCTGTGAAGGCCGTGAAATAAACCGTCAGGAATACCGTATCATGATTGCACCGCACCCGGAGAAAATTGCCAATCCTGAAAATAAGAGAATTGCAGTTTACAGCTCTTACTCCGAACTTTTCAAAGGTCTTGACGTCGCTGACAATCCTGAAAAATTGCTGCAATTCGTCCGGAAACAGAAAATTGACGCTAAAATTCTCACGGATTTTAATGAGCTCAGAAACGTTGATATCCTGATTATTGATGAAATGTCTTATGATGAAACCGTGGCAAAAAACGCAAAAAAAATAAAATCATGGCTCGAACAGGGCGGCTCCCTCTTATGTCTCAAACAGGACTTTTCACTTCCCGTCCCCTGGCTGAATGATGCGCTTCTGGACAATGTTGAACCTTCAAGCTGGACAGCGCCGACAGACATGGAACATCCGCTATACCGCGGACTCTTGCCGGAAGATTTGCGAGGCCCCTTCAATGGAGAGGAAATCATCGTGGAAAAAGGATATTCTCCAATGCCCGACAGTTCTATCGCGATGAATTATTCATCCCGCGGCTGGATGGGATCTCTGCTTGACGAGAAAGTGGGCAATGGCCATGCGGTCCATTGTCAACTTGATATCGCAGGAAGAACGGAAATTGATCCGGTAGCGGCAATCCTCCTGCATAACACCGTTGACTACCTGCTCAACGGCCATGGCACATATGCCGTCAAATCACGGGAACTGCTGAATGCCAAAAAGCGTTTTTTCAACATGGAAATTGATTTTACTCACTTTGTCGATTTACGAAAGTATGCAAATATGGGTTTTGTGGACGACGTTGCTGGTGACGGCAAGGGCGGCTGGCTTGATTTCGGCAATATGGCAGGTTTTGAGAAAATGCCCACAGGGAAACAGAACTTCAGAGGAGTGCTCTTCGATATTATAGATCCGGATAACAACGGCGGCAGAAGTTGTATTGCTATGAGTGGTGTTCCCAAAGAGGGAGTCGACCGCAGTTATTTCCCAAAAACAGTTACAGGCATTCCGGTAAACGCAAAACTCAAAAGACTCTTTTTCCTGCATTCCGCCATGTATGTTACAGACAAATTCAAAGGTAAAGAAATTCTGGAATATATATTCCATTACAAATCCGGCAGAAAAGAAATTTTTAAAGCTGTTGATGGTATAGATATCGCCGACTGGCATCATCCTGAAGATAAGAAAAATGCGCTTGTTGCATATGTTGCCAAAGGACATGATGACGGATTGTACATCGCGGAATGGAAGAATCCGTTTCATGACGACATAATTGAAACAATCGATATAATTTCTGTTGGTGCAGTACCGGGAGTGGTTGCGATCAGTGGCGAACGTGCAGATTAAATAACTCTTGAATCAATTCAGAAATAAAATATGAATTTGAAAACAATTATTATCATACTAATGACAAGCGGAATATCCACTCTGCTGGGAGATAATCAATACACTCTCGATATTGATCAATATGGTACGATAAAAAGTATTGTTGACAATAGCGGAATTGTTTTGATAGGAAGTCCGTTGAAAAAACGTCCAGAAAACTCTATCGCAAAATACGGATACTGGTGGTGTATACAGGGCGCAACAAAGTTTGACTCCCCGCCCGGTTGTAAAGAGGAAAAACAGTCCGATGAAAGAAGCATCACACGCACCGGCTGCATGGGCAGCGAGGAATACAGGATGCAATACAGCGAAAAAATTATTTTCAACCCGGGAGGCAGTCTCGAATTTTCCTGCGAAGCACTATTCGAAAAAACCGCAAGATGGACATACCCCCTTGTTATCACTTTCACGCTTTCCTCGAAGCTTGTCGGCGGCAGAGGATATCTTGCCACAAACTTCACCGGAACAAAAGAGAAGGGAATAATTCCATCCGAAGGAAGCGGCAAAAAAGAACAGACGTTAAGAAAAATCCGCAATCTGGGTTTCAGCACGAAAAGAGGCGTGGTATATTTTTATGCCGCCGATAATACTGAAATCTGGTTGATTCTCAAAGATGGTACTGCTACAATTCAAGTCATACCGTCTGATTATCCGCTCTGGCAGGAACAGATAATCCAAGCGGGAGATAAAAAAGGGTTCAGCTTTAAATTATTGTTGCCGGGAGCGGTAAAATGATGGCAAAGAAATCACGTGTTTTACTTTGATTGAACATAGATACTATGAAAGATTAAACGGGAATAAAAAAATGAGAAATATCTTCACAAAAATTGCTTTCACGCTTGTCGAACTCCTCATCGTGATATCCATAATAGCGATTCTTGCGGCGCTCCTGCTTCCTGCATTGAGACAGGCAAGAGACAAAGCCTCTGAAATAGTTTGCGCAGGTAATCTCAAACAAATGGGACTCGGACTGGAAATGTATTCTTCCGACTGGAATGATTATACTCCAATCTGGTATGACGGACAATATACATGGATGGCACATATAGGATACTGTATCAATGCCGGGAAAAAAACTTTTGATTGCCCATCCAACAAATTGAATGACAGCGCCGGTTATTATCGCAACTATATCAATCGCGATGCTCCGGTAAATTATATGCTGAACGCTTATTCAGTAACTGATGACAACAGCAGCCGTTTCAAAAAATCAAGCATCAGAAAGCCGGGTTCTAAAATATTCATTCTGGATGGAAGAAGCTATCAGGGCTCATGGGCCAATTATCTTTCGCGATGGTATCCCGAACATAACGGAAAGAGCAATGTTCTTTTTATTGACGGACACGTAAAACCCATAAAAACCACAGAAGTTCCCAGAGCAGGTTCCGATATATTGACATACTGGATGGCTATGTATGATTGAGATTTTAACTATTTCATAAAATATATAAAACAGAAAAATCGAAAGGATAAAAGAAATGAAAGAAAATGAAATCGTAATCCTGCGGAAATTATCAAACATTATTCACGAAAAAAAACATATTAGAGCTTCAAGTTGTTGTCTTCTGCTTAGTATATGTTTCATAATCTCAGGATTATGCACGAGCCTATATGGAGAGAAACGCGAAATTACAGTCTTTTACAGAGGAGAAAAAGGCTCCATAGAAAGAGACATAAGTAAATATGAAGTGCAGGAGAAAGATTTCGGAGTAAAGGATTTGTCAAATGGCTTCGTGGAAGCGGCTAAAAGCACAAAACTACTTTATTTCGGCAAATATGCAATACCTGATGAGGTTTTCTCCAAGCCCGAATATTGCGCGGCCGTGAAGAAAATGCTGGAAAACGGCGGCACCATTTTCTTTGATTATATTGCCTCCCCTCAGCCCAATTCTTCATCCTGGAAATTCTTCAAGGAACTGAACGTTGAAATACCGGAAAGAGACCAGGCGCTGAAAGAATATACGGCTGTTCCCTTCCCTGCTTCAAATGCTGAAATTTTAAATATCCCGAATAAAATTACAGGGACAGTTGGTGCCTATGGCGGTTGGCGCGACAGCAAGGATTTTGATGTTATCCTGAAAAACAAAAATGACGCGCAGATTAGCACAATGCTCATGAAAAAGAGCGTTGCCGGCAAAGGAACAGTAATCTTAAACCAGGCAATGGGGATTTTTTCTTTGAAACATGCCAATGAGACCGGGGAAAAGCTTATGGCCAATATTCTGGCATACGCTTTCGGATCTATTCCGGCATCCCCCGGAAGGCTTGAACCGATAAGGGACGCTTATCTGTTTAAACAGAATATCCCAAATAAACTTTACATGAAAGCCGCGGATAAACTCTACTGGCATTCAGAAACTTCATCATTCAGAATACCAGTGCTCGTAGGAGAAACAATAGGAATGAAACGTAGCGCGCCAGTAACTGTAAAATTCAAACTGCCGGAAAATACGGACGTCAATTCTCTGGCCCTATATACGCACTGGGGAGAGCGGGAGCCCTTCCAGGTAGTATCATGTGAAAAAGATATTGCCGAAGTAGTTTTTGAGAGTGAACTCGAAGCTTATGAAACAAGGCTCTTCCTGCTTTATTGCGGAAATAAAAAAGTTGAAAACCTTAAGTCAAATCCAGGCTTCATTGTCTCCCTGGAAGATAACGGCTGGCTTTTAAGAAATGACTGGCTCGAAGTAGTGCTCCGCAAGGAACATCCCGTAATTGGAATATTGAAACCTGTCGGCACTAAAACAAAAAATGAACTGGCCACATGGGCAGCTTATGACTTGGGAACTGCAAATGGAGGGGATTGGGCAAATGGCGCCTTTAAAGCAGAGATAACAGCAAACGGCCCTGTCATGAAACAAGTCGTTTTCAAGAACGAAAAACTGAAAGTTTCATATACTCTGTACAGTAAAAGCAAATCAATATTCTGCAAGATTGAAAAGATAGGAGATAAGAATCTTTCAACCGTAGCAGAAACTTATTCCGGATGGGCACCGATGGGTGATGGAATCCATGATTCTCTGGTTTATGAAACCCCCGAAGGGATAAAAGAACTTGATCTCAATTATAGTAATTATTCTGTAAAAGAATTTCTGCCTTATCTGAAAGAAGGCTGGCTGGCATTTTCAGATTCCAACGGTGAAACAGGAGGTGAATTTTTCGATTTGCAGGAAACAAAATCGGTTAAAATCAGTTCACATTTCTGCAACGGATATGCTTCCAAAGTAAATTTATCTTCCAAGAGCGCTATATATAAAGGATATACAGCTCAGAAGGGTTCATGGGGGGACTTAAGGGATTTGTACATAGCATGGAAAAATCCGGCAGTAGTGGAACTGGGAAATGTTATTGACCATGCCAACGCAATCCCCCCGCATGTAGCGGAATTCGGAAAAGATTTCATAAAAGTAATAGGGAAAGCTCACTGGTATAATTCATCCTTCGGCTCAAAAGATTTCAATGAACAAATAGAAAAACTCCTTCTGATTACCGGAAGGCTCGGAGGCAATTATGTCAAAAGCTCGGGACATCGGATTGAGTTCAATAAAATTCTCATTCCGGCAGCCCGTAAAATAGGATTTGGCGTCGATCTGGAAATAAGCGGTTCGGCCGTTCCCAAAGAACGGGAAAAATCCATAAAGGAAATAGAGGATGCCGCCGCTCAGGGTTGTAACATGATTCACTTTATGGATGAATACTGGTTTAAAGGCAATGACGAAGTATGTAAAAACACCTTCAAAGAAAAATATAAAATGGAAATGCCGGACAACTGGAGCGAAGAAAAACTTTCTCAGCCTCCATATTATAATTATATATTTTATAAAATGGACGCTATAGCTGAGACAGCAAGGGCAATGAGCAATGCGCTCAAAAAGAAAAGTCCTGCAACAAAGTGTTATATCGTTACAAGCCCGGTAAACCATATAAACCTCTATAAATACCACGACCTTGAATCTTTCTCGGACGCACTCATGTCCACATGTTCGGACGTTTACACCACGCGCTATGATTACGCGAAGTACATCATCAAACAGATGCGTGGAGCGCAGGGAAACGACAGGCCGTATTTCAGCGTCAACGGATGTCTCGATAATGCCAATGATACAACAATAAATGCTTATATGCATGTAATGCTTGGAGCAAACGGTATGTGGCATTGGGTATTAAGCGATTTTCGGATGAACCCTGCAATAAATTATGCAAACGCAAGAGTGTTCAACTGGCTCGGACTGACGGATGCCGGAGAAATATTTGGAAAGGCAAGACCGTTTAAGTACCTTGCCGTTTTGCGTGACAGGGACGCGTTTATTGACGCAATTAAAAGCGGTGATTTGAATGCCGGACAACAAAGGATACAGGATATTTGCAGAATAACAAACGTGCCTCTGAATATTCTATATTCAAAGCATATTCAGACGGAAAACTTGAACAGTTATGCCGTGCTTATCATTCCCAGCAATAAAGTCCTGAGCGACAACAACGCAAAAATTATTGACGATTACGTCAAAAAAGGCGGAACAGTCATAGTTGAAGGATTGACACTGCAAAATAAAATCATATCCGATCTTTGCGGGATAAGCCCGGCATCTGAAACGTTGGAAAAAGTCACTTCTGTAAAGGGCACGGAAAATCCTTTTAAGGAACTGGAGTTGTCTTCTCCCCTCTACTGCGTTCCTGTAAAAACAAATTCTCAGGACATCAAGATACTTGCAAAACAAAAAGACAACGGTGTGGTCTTTGAGAGAAACGCGGGAAAAGGCAAAGTTATATATGTTTCTTTGACTAACATGCCGTTGGATTGGACAAAGCGCCTTGCAATATATGCCGGAGGCAAACGGCCTCTTGAAGTTTCCGAAGGACTGGAAACCGAAATAGATACAAATATACTGACAGACGGCAAAAGATATATTGTGGCATTACATAACTTGAACGGTATTAAAAAAGTATCAGGAGAAATCAAGATAAACCTGAACCTGCCTCAGGCTACTACCCTGACCGATTTGTTCTCCGGCGAACAGAAAAAGGACTGGGGAAAATATTCAATAATATTGAATCCCAACGGCTTCAGTTTTGTCTTACTGGATACCGAAGGAAAATATAATCTGACTGACTGTATAGCAGTCCCCCAAATTGAAACACTTCCGTATTCCAAGAATGATGGAATGAAATTTCTCTATCTGAATCCGGTGAAAAAGCAAAATGCTGAAATCAGAAAAAAAGAGAAAGGCAAAATATACGTTGCTGTTTTCAAGAATGCCGCACCGCCTAAAAAGGGACCGGATTTCGGCAGGGAAGCCATAATGAAGACATTGATAAAGTTCGGCGACCTGAATATTGTTCCTGAATTCATATCCGACGCAAAACCTGAAACGCTCGAATTCTATGATGTCGTGATTTTCCCGAACATGCAATACCGGGCAAGCAACCTTTCTGAAGATTGGGAAAAAAATGTAAGAAATTATGTCGAGCAGGGCGGAAATGTCATGCTTATCAATCATTGTGCTGGATACGCCTCTGCCGCTAACGCTATCTTTCCGGAAGTCGGTACAGTCGCCAAAATAGTTTCTCTCAAAGAAATGGAAGCCGTTGAAGACCATTCCATCATTACCGGAAAAAGCCTGCGGGACAGATTTCCGGATAAAGTAAAAGACCCCGCGTTTAACGTGTACGTCGAGAGTACAAAAATGAAAAAAGGAGAAAAGTTCCAAACTGGTTTTCCTGATTACATGGAAATAAACCCCGGTAAGTCCGGTACTGTAATCGTAAAAAGCGTCATGAATGGAGAACAGGGCGGCACACCCGCCGTAGTTGCGGGCAAGAGTGGAAAAGGGCGGGTTCTTCTCAGCGGCATGGACATTGGCGCCAATCTCACCAAAGAAAACGATAAGTGGCGCATAGAGGAGGCAACAACTCCCGGTGAAGACGCAATATTAATTAATTCCATATTCTGGCTTACGGAAAAAACCAATGAATAAAAAAATGAAGAATGCCTGGAATACCGCCTTAAAATTTCTCAAGGCTGACACTAAA
>MHBF01000132.1 GCA_001803225.1 Lentisphaerae bacterium GWF2_44_16
CATCAGCATAGCGGTGCAGGTCAGGCTGCTGCGCTTCCTTCAGGAAAAAACTTTCGAGCGCGTAGGCGGGCATGAGCCTATCAAGGTTGATGTAAGGGTACTCTCAGCCACCAGCAGAAATCTCGAGGAAGAGATAATCAGGGAAAAATTCAGAGAAGATTTATATTACCGTCTCAATGTTTTCCCCATACACATGCCGCCCCTAAGAGAAAGACGTTCAGATATAATGCTGCTTACCGATTTTTTCCTCGAAAAATACAACAAAACATACAATAAAAATATAAAAAGAATTTCAACTCCCGCGATAAATATGATGACTGCCTATCACTGGCCCGGAAACGTCAGAGAACTTGAAAACTGCATCGAAAGAGCAGTGCTTACAGCAGCCGATGAAGTAGTTCACGCCTACGACCTGCCGCCATCCCTGCAAACGCCGCAGGAAACAAATACCGCCATCCTGCCGGAAGAAGGTGCCAACCTCATCACCATGGTAGCCTCCTACGAACGCGAGCTTATAGTTGAAGCGCTGAAAGTGAACAGAGGCAGCGTCGCCGCCGCCGCCAGAGCGCTGGGAAGCACTCAGAGAATACTTCACTACAAAATAGAAAAACTCGGCATAAATCCCCAAAATTATAAACAGTAATTCACGCCGCTCATCTTTTCAGACATTTCCTGAATCCGCCGGGACTTTTTTCCAGTCAGTTTTCTGAAACCCCTTGAGAAATAATAGCTGCAGCCGGGTATATAAACGATACAGGCACCGCAAAAAGATTTCATCCCGCACATGCGACGAGCGGCACCGCAAAAAGGGAATCCGTTCCTCTGGCATAAGGATCTATGGATAAATCGTGGTGTATTCCTTTTATGTGATACTGGTAAGCCAGTCCAGCCACCATCGCGGCGTTATCGGTGCAGTATTTCTTTTCGGCAAGATAAAGATTTATCTTTTTAGGGGTATTGCTTTTAAATCTTTCCCTGAGAGCGGTATTGCAGGCGACTCCGCCGGAAACCACTATTGAGGAAACGTTGAAATATTCAGCGGCATCCAGAGTTTTCCTGCACAGGACATCGACTATCGCTTCCTGATATGACGCTACTGTATCAAAAAGGGTCTTGTCGTCAATGTTTTCATTTCCTCCGAGATTCCGGCAATGATAAAGCAGGGCCGTTTTAACTCCGCTGAAGCTGAAATTAAATCTATTTTCATTGGAGAGCGCGCGCCCGGCGCCACCAGTGAGCGAACGGGGAAAAGAATACTTCGACGGGTTTCCGTTTTTAGCCGCTTTTTCTATTACGGGCCCTCCGGGATAACCCAGGTTGAGAAGTTTTGCCGCTTTGTCAAAGGCTTCTCCGGCGGCGTCATCAAGAGTAAAGCCAACTGTCTCAGCCCTGCCGTCTTTTGAAATGAGAACAAGAGACGTATGCCCCCCTGATACGACAAGCGCCAGAAGCGGAAAAATCCCCGGTTTTTTCAATTCAGTGATGGCGCCATCCAGAAAAGTCCCGTAAATATGGGCTATAAAATGATCTATCCCTATCAAGGGAAGATTATTTCCGGCGGCAAGTCCCTTCGCGAAGTTTACTCCTATCAGGAGAGCGGGCATCAGGCCGGGGCCGGCGGTAACTGCCACCGCGTCCATATCGGCGATTTTTTTTCCTGCCGTTTCGAGGGCATTCGAGACTACAGGGGTAATTGCCTCCAGATGTTCCCTTGCCGCCAGTTCAGGGACGACGCCCCCGTAAACGGCATGTTTCGCGATCTGTGAGGCCACTGTGTTGCTGAGCACCCTGTATCCGTCCTCAACGACGGAAGCGGAGGTTTCGTCACAGCTCGTTTCTATTCCAAGTATCAAAGACATATTTTCAGGCTCTTCTTTTTTTTCGTAAGTTATATATCATTTTAAGAAATTGAAACATCACTCTGCAATTTAATTTGCTTTTTCCGTGTATTCTCTTCCTGAATATTATGCCGGTTTCCCTAACCGAATATTTTTGGCCCGTACTGTTCCGGAGATGAAAAAGCAATTCAAGCATTATCTTGAAGCCTGTCGGGTCGAGGGACTTTTTAACATTTTCATAGGCGCTTTTTCGGATTACAAAGAAGCCGGACATGGGATCAAGCACATCAACAGAGAGAGAAAATTTTGTAAGCATTGACGCGCCTCTGCTTATAATATTCCTGAAAGGGCCCCATTTTTCAGAAAAACCGCCTCCTTCAACGTATCTTGAGCCTATTACAAAATCGTTTGCCGCCGCGTCTTCAAAAAGTTTAAACAGGCATTTTTCGTCATGCTGAAGGTCTCCGTCCATACAGCAGAGAAATTCGCCGTGAGCGTTTTCAAAACCCGTTACGATACTTGGGCTCAGGCCGGGTACGCCGCTGTTTTTCAGACAACGTATATTGTCTTTTCCGCGAGCATATTCCGTGACGGCCTCATACGTTCCGTCAGGGGAATTTTCGTCAACTACCGTTATTTCATAATCACGAAGCCCGAGCGCTTCTATTCTGCCAAGGAGAATCAGTATATTTTCGCGTTCATTGAGTGTTGGTATGACAATGGAGTATTTTATTTTTTCCATAATATTAAAGCACCGGTATGAGGAGAGAACAGAGGTTTTCGATAAGTTGCAAGTTCAGTTTTTTATTATACACTCTGTTGAGGGAGACTTCTTCCGATTCCGAAAGCTCTTCTTCAAATTGAGCATGAAGATCTCCGAGGAATTCTCCGGTGGAAACCACAAAATCCAGTTCGTAGTTGAGTCTGAAACTCCTGACATCGCAGTTGCTGGAGCCCATAAAGCCCCATTCCCCGTCAACAATCATGGCCTTGGCATGGGAAAATGAGCCTTTCTTCTCGAATATTCTGACACCGCCTGACAGAAGTGTCTGATAGAGGCTCTGGGTGGCGTACTGCACATACCAGTGATTGTTTTTTTTCGGCACTATCAGGCGGACTTCAACATCACGCGCCGCCGTCATACAGAGAGCTTTTATGAAGGAAATGTCCGGCACAAAGTAAGGCGTCATTATCCATACGTATTTTTTAGCTGTGGAGGCCGCGGTGAAAAATACTTTTTCAGAGGCCTCGTAATTATGCCCGGGCCCTGAATCAATTACTCTTACAACGGCTTCGCCTTTTTCCTCGGGCATTGGGAAGTGTTCTTCAATAAAGACGCTGGAGGGCCGTATGTTCGCCGCATAACACCAGTCGCGAAGAAATGAAAGCTGGAGATAGCCGACGCATGGCCCTTCGACTTTGCAGTGCAGGTCATGAATGTACTTATCCTTCAGCGCGACGGAAGGGGTCACGTTTTCACTGCTGATATTTATGCCTCCGATGAAAGCTGTTTCACCATCAACTACAAGGAGCTTCCTGTGGTTCCTCAGCTGTATTCTCCAAGGAGTAAATAGATTTACTCTGGCAAAGGGAAGTATCCTGAGATTTGGTATTCTTTTCGAATATTTCCTGAAGAAGTGAGTAAAGATTGCCTGTCCGCTTCCAAATCTGTCATAGAGCACTTTTACATTTACTCCCTGTTCCGCCTTTCTCTCCAGGATATCAAAAATCTCTGTTCCTATTTGGTCGTTCATTATTATAAAGGACTGCAAATGTATGTTTTTTCTGGCTTTTTCCATGGTTTCTATCATTCTGGGGTATGCCATGTTCCCGTCTTTCAGCAATTCCAGGTTATTTCCTCTGAGGGGAAGTGTTTCGGGGAGAAGCCTGTCTATGGTCCTGTTGTAGCATACAGTGCCCCAGTTTGTTTTATCGCCCCTCGTAATGAATTTGTGCTGCTCCTCAAAATAATGTGCCAGTTTATTGCGGAATGGTTCATTTTTATGGGCGTTCATCTGTTCGTTTGCCAACTTTATGCTTATGCCCAGAGTATTGACCCTGTTTATCCCGAATATGAGGTACATGACTACGCCGAATACCGGAAAAAACAAAACGACGAGCAGCCAGAGAATCGCGCTTGCCGACTCCTCGTGTTTAGTAAGAAGGATATGAATAATTACAACAAACTGAATAATAATTTCAGCCGCCGTAAACACTATCAGCGAAATATCATCAAAATATTCCATGAAGACCAATCTGAATTGTTATCTATAAAATGGTAATTTTTTTGCTAATTATCAAACAAACTTCAGTAAAAAGTTTTGAAATCTTGCTTATTTACAATAGTTTTATGTTTGTTTCAAGGACTGGACGCATAATTTATGAATGAACACGGACTTATAAAAAAGATAATTCCTCTGCTTAAACAGGGAAAAAATGTTTTAACCGGGCCCGGTGATGATTGCGCGGCAATCGATCTGGGGCTCGATGAACTGTTCCTTGTCTCCACTGATCAGCTTGTCTCCGGCAGACATTACGAAGCGTCGAGAGTTTCTCCATCTCAGATAGCTGTAAAGCTCCTTAAACGCAACATCAGCGACATAGCCGCGATGGGCGGCACTCCTTTCTGCGCCGTGCTGACATTGGCTTCCGCTTCAGAAAAGGAAGACTTCTATATGGAATTTTTCAAAGCCCTTTCAAAAGAGGCTGAAAAGTGGAATATCTCAATCTGCGGCGGCGACATATCTTCAAGCCCGCATGACGTGTTTACCATGACCATTATGGGAAAGGTCGGAAAAAACAAAATATGTCTGCGCTCAGGCGCTTCCGCCGGGGACTGCCTCTATTGCACCGGACTGATAGGAAATTCATACGGTTCGGAACATCATCTGAATTTCACTCCGCGTCTCCATGAAGCCCGCTTCCTCGCCGGAAAATATACAAGAACAATGATAGACATAAGCGACGGGCTCCTGGCGGATGCTCTCCATCTCGCGGAAAGCTCGGAAAAAAGCATTACCCTTGACCTTAATAAAATATCTCTGCGCTCAGGCGCGACAATGCCGGACGCCGTTTCGGACGGGGAAGACTATGAACTCCTCTTCGCGGTCTCTCCCGCAAAAGCGGATGAACTTGAGAAAAAATGGCCTTTCAAGGATGTGGAACTTACCCGCATAGGTGTTTTTACCGAATCGGGAAAAGGCGGGATTTTCGACGCGGAAGGAAATAATCTGACGGAAAACAGAAAAACAGGATTTGATCACTTCGATGATAAAGGAAATTAAAACGGGTTCGGAACAGGAAACCGGAATATTCGCTGAAAATTTTGCCAAAGCCATTCAGTGCGGAACAGTGATAGCGCTTCATGGGGACCTTGGTGCCGGCAAGACAGTTTTCGCAAGGGGTTTTGCAAAGGGGCTGGGCATTACTGAAAATGTAATCAGCCCGACATACACTATTATACAGGAATACAGAATTAAAGACAGAAAGTGGTTTTATCATCTGGACCTTTACCGGATAAAGGATTCAAATTCGGCGCTGGCTTTCGGCGCTGACGAATATATTCAAAGCCCCTCGGCAGTTTCCCTTATAGAGTGGGCTGAAAGAGTACCCGAACTGCTTCCGCCTGACACCATACACATTGAAATCACCCACGTCTCACAAAACGAACGCGGTATAAAAATACAGAATTAGTATTTGAAGTCACTTGTCTTTTTCCCACGCCTGTAATCCGCGGGGGAAACGCCTGTTATTTCCTTAAAGCGCCTGCTCAGGTGGAACGGATCACGGTAGCCCAGTTTTTTCGAGGCTGACGCCAGGGTTTCCTGAGAATCGTGCAGTATTTCCGCCGCCATTCTTATTTTGAAGGCGTCTATATATTTTTTGGGAGTCAGTCCGGTGTATTCCGTAAATTTGCGGATAAACTGGTTCAAACTGAGATTGGTAATTTCAGCCATTTCGCTTACAGTCCACCATTTTTCAGGATGCCTGACAAGTTCATGCAGGAGTTTTCCTATCCTGTCGTCTTCTGGATTCATAGTTCCGCAATGGTTTTCAAAATACAGTTTCACTATCAGCTCCTGCAGCGCGATATTGGCTTTTATCTGGGAATTGCGGTCTGGAATTGAGGCCATTTCTATTATGGGAAACAATACACGCAGAGCACCGGCATTTATAATTCCCGGCCTGATTATTCCGCTTTTGAAAAGCTGGTCCGCAACAGGGCCGTTGAAACAGATAAAATCCTCCACATACGAGTCAAAGCCGTTATAATCATGCACCATTCCAGGTTTCATCATTACGGCCTGTCCCGCATCAAAAGTCTTTGTCCCCTCTTCCGGTGTCCAGAACCATCCCCGGCCCTTGAGCAGATGGCTTATATTGTAAAACTCAAAATAGCGCGCTTTGGGTTTGCTGTGCGCGCGAGAAGACGTTCCGCTCTTGCCGAAGCATATCCACAGGCCGTAATCCTCATGGATTTTCTGACGGCCTTTTACAAAGCTATATACCCTCAATCCCTCCGAGCGCTTAATATCGACTTTGAGTAAATCAGACATGCTTTATGGTGAAAATATCCATGTTAATGTTTTACTGTCTAATGTATAATTATAGCATGTAAACTCAAATTCAACAAAGAGCACAAAGGAGAATAATGATGAAAAAATACAAAGTGGCATTCATAGGCACCGGTTCGAGAAGCGCGACTTACGCGAAGGCTTACGCAGAACATCAGGACGAAATCGATGTGGTCGCCCTCTGCGATGCCAGCGCCGAAAACATACGGGTAATGGCGAAACGCACCGCATTGCCGAAAATCTTTGCCGAATACAGTGATTACCGGCAGGTGCTGGATAAACACCCCGATCTTGACGGCGTGGTAGTCAGTACTCCGAATTATCTTCACAGGGAAACGGCAATGCCATTTATTGAACGCGGAATTCCTGTTGCCCTGGAAAAACCGATGACAACAACAATGGCCGACGGAGAAGCTATCCTTGAAGCCGCGAAACGTTACAATTCACGGTTGCTGATAGGCTTTGTTCTGCGCTCAACGCCGTTTTACAGCAAAGTTTATGAACTGCTCAGCGGCGGCGCGGTCGGCAGGATTGTGGCGATAGAAGCCGATGAACTGGCGGGTTATGGCGAAACCTCTACAATCAACCGCCGCCTATGGAGGCGTTACTCGAAGTTCAGCGGCGGCGCTCTGATGGAAAAATCCAGTCACGACCTTGACCTGATGAGCTGGTTCATCGGCAGCCGTCCGATATCAGTGAATTCCTTCGGCGGCTCGCTTGTATTCAACCCAAATCCTCTGCTGCCTGAAAAATGCGCCGGCTGTCCAATGAAGGATTGCGTTTACGGCAAACTTCCTCCGGACAACACGGACTGCATATATAACGCCCAGAAAGATGTCGTTGACAACCAGTGCGTCAACATCAGTTACGCTAACGGCACGATTGTGTCGTTTATAATGTGCTTCAACACCACCGGCGAAAAGGCCGGGCGCAATCTGCATGTCATCGGACAGAAAGGCCGTCTCTGGGGAAATCATGGAGATGGTGAAATATTCGTTTTTGATAATTTGAAAAAAGAAACCGTCAGTTATAAGACGAAAGTTGACGGGTCAGGACATGGCGGCGGTGACAGCAATCATGCCCTGGAACTGCTGAAGATGATGAAAAACCCCGAATATCGGCCCGCTCAGGATGCTTATGCCGGATACCTTTCGGGAGCGCTATGCATAGCTTCGGATATTTCCAGAGTAGAAGGACGGCGGCTTAACCTGCGCTACGGAGCGAATGATTACATAAGTTTCGAGTAAAAACTAACGGATTTGACGAAGCAAATCCCTCCCCGGAAGTTGATATATCAACGATATTTCGTGGAGGGTTGCGCTTCGTCGCAACCAGAATAAATCAGATTACAGTTTTCCCAGTTTATCCATGTGGATTTCCAGCATTTTTGAAGCGAGGAAGTCCACATTTTTCTTGAAGTCATAAACTTCTTCGATTCTTTTGCGCATCACGAGAGCGGCTTTTTCCCTTTTTTCAGAAGATGTGACAAGCTCTTTGACAAGGGCGTAATATTTTTCAGGAGAATACTCTTTAATGGCGAATTCGCCGACCTGTTCGGCGGCTATGTTTTCGACGTGCAGATCTCCGCATTTCATGGCCACAACGGGGAGATACGCGGACATTGCTTCCAATACGACCCTGCCGCCGCCCACAGGAAATTCATTGAGATAAATGTCCGCATTAGCGAAATAGGCCAGCATAAGTATTTCGTCTTTTATGGAGCCTTTGAATTCGATACGGTCAAGCACGGCGGAATTGAATTTCAGCTTGACTGTATTGGTGTCGCAGGAGCCTATGAGTTGATAACGGGTATTTGGAAATTCCATCATGAGACGGCTGACAAGCTCACAGAATTCGGGACTGAGCCTTCTCTCCAGATAGTTGCTGGCTGTAATGAAATAAACCATGTCATCCTTTTTTTCAGGGCGCCTGGGCAATGACGGCACTTTCAGGATGTAATTGTAATCAATGACCTTTCCGCCTTTTTCGATCCATAGCGAAAGCTGTTTGTCCCTGGTACTTTCAAGCCAATGGAGAATTGCGTCAATGCCATCGGAATACAGAGGGAAACCCCTGTGAAAATCAAAAAATGAAAGAACCGCGCCGGATACTGCTAGACAGGCTTCAGGAAAACTGAAAAGAGACGCGTTGGATATGACGATATCTATTTTCTCCT
This sequence comes from Lentisphaerae bacterium GWF2_44_16, assembly GCA_001803225.1. Lineage (GTDB taxonomy): Bacteria > Verrucomicrobiota > Lentisphaeria > Victivallales > GWF2-45-14 > GWF2-44-16. Next base: position 8,589 of record MHBF01000132.1, read on the forward strand.
CAAGGCAGATTTCAATCAGTTTCAGCGCTAAGTCCGCAATGTTATTCTGTTCAGGTATGCTGATTACCCTTATTCCGTTTTTTTCCAGTTCAATGCCCATATTCGTATTCGACTGTCCCGGTACGGAAGAGCTGTGCAGCCTTCTGATGGTATTGAACTGATTTGTGGAGATGACTACGGGTTCAAAAAGCTTTCTATCAAGATACAGCGCCAGATCCGAAATGTCCTTGGAAGGGCCTATGTAGTCTGAAAAAATTGAAGTTACACAGGCTGTTCTGAATGGAGGATTTTTTCCGAGCGTTATTTGCGGCAGTTTTATTTTTGAAGTGATTATCCTGGAAGCCCTGTTGTATATGCTCCATATTTTATCGAGGATTTCGCGGTTGTTGAAAAAGCTGTATCCTGTTGATACGTCAGCCGCGAAAAGGCGCGGAATTGTTTCTCCTGTCACATGCGCGAAGTAATCGTCGTCAGTTTCGTGAGAGTAAAGATCATTGATAATTTTTCCGGCCTTTTCGTTAAAGCCCTCAAGCGGCTTAAAACCGTCGGCGGCAGTATCCTGAAGTATTCTCCTGCCTTCCCTGTAAGCATTTTGAAGCTGCTGATTCATAATTTTTACAACGCAAAGGCGCGAAAGCGCAAAGAAAAACAAAATTAAAAATTTCCTTTTTCCCTTAGCGTTTTTGCGTCTTTGCGTTCATTTCTTTTTTTCTTTTACAGTAGTGCTGTATTTTTTGATTTTCTCTTTGATGGCGGGGAGATTGATGTCTTCGTTGTAAATGGAAGCGGCAAGTTTCCAGTATTTCAACGCTTTTTCCCTCTCTCCCATGGCAAGGTAGATATCTCCGGTGTGTTCGGCAATAACGGCATCCGGTATTTCCCCTTCGAGAGCAAGGGCTTTTTCTATATACGCGAGAGCTTCCTTAAAATTGCCTTTTTTGTAGTTTACCCAGGACATACTGTCAAGATATGCGGGATTACCCTTATCCGTCTCAAGAGCGGCGGCGATGGATTTTTCCGCTTCGTCAAGATGAACATTGTGCTCCGACCACATATAACCGAGAAAATTTAAAGCTTCCGGATCTTCGGGATGCTTGGAAAGTATGGTGCGCAGACATCTTTCGGCGGATTCAAGTTTTCCGGCCTTATCATATAAGTAGGCAAAAGTAAGGTAGAAATCCTTAGTGAGAAATTCTTCCCTTTTCTGTTTGAGGGCGTTTATTTCGGCTTTTTCAAGGGCGGCGGCGGCATCATTGTATTCACCGAGTTTCCTGTATATCATGGAAATGAAAAAATCAGCTTCAGGCAGATTATTTATTTTGTTCAGCTTGCTTATGGCTTTGCGATACATTCCCATTTCAAAATAAGAAATGCCGAGCTGGTAAAGAGCGCTTTCACTTTCGGGGAAATTGATAAGATACCATTCGAAAGCGTCGGCAGCCTCCTTGTAGTGTCCGCTTCTGAATGCGGCACGCCCGAATTCCCCATATATATGAGGCTGGAGTTTGTTTGTTTTTATTATCATGGACCATAAACGGTAGGAATTGGAAAATTCCTCAAGACTGCAATACAGCGCGGCAAGAAGTATCTTGGATTTAAGGTCGTCAGGATTGTGGAGTATGTTCTGTAAAAGCAGGTTTTTGGCTTTCAGTTCCTGTTTATTTCTGATATAAAAGTCTATAAGGAAATTGAGTTCATTAGGGGAAAAATGTTTTTTCTCGCTCAAGCATTCAGCAACCTTGAGATATTTCTCCATTTTTCCTTTGTATTTTTCTTTGGGGCTGTCGAACCATAAAAAACTTTCATCGCTGCTTTTATCAACGGCTGTATAATAAAAGGCAAGTGCCGCTTCAATTATTTTTATGTTGTTTTTGAATTGCCGTTCATCAAATATATCCTCAAAAAGTTCGTCCCCTTTATCGAAATTGCCTTCTTTTCTGTAAAGCTGTTCAAGAATGATGGCTATATTGATTATCTCTTCCTTTTTTTTCGGGTCACTCAAATCAACTGTTTTAAAAGTGCCCTCAAGAATTTTGACCGCTTTTTTGAAATTGTTCGCTTTTATAAGCAGGGAAGCGGCGACTATATTAAGTTTCAAGGCAGAAGGATTTTTTTCAGCTATGTCTGATAATTTTTCAGCATATTTTTTGAATTTCGGAGTATTTTCCCAGTCAAGCACAAAAAAACTGAGGGGTATTTCGGCGGAAGGATCGTCTTCAACTACCTTTATGAGTTTTTCATAAACTTCTTCAGAAAGTTTTTGGTCCGCCTTGGCTGAAAGAAGCGCATTTGCGAAAAAGGAAAGCGCCTCAGCTTTCTTGAGAGCTTCAGGTGAAAGGTCAACTTTTTTTTCCTCTATCCTGTTTTCCTGCTGGAAATCAGTGAGTATGTCAGACGCAAAAAGAGAAAAGACACTCATGATAAAGAATAAAGCTATTGCATAATATTTTATCATTCAGTTCCTGACTTTCCGAATAACAGCGCGAAGAAAGAAAACCCTCCCGTTTTTCAAAAAACGGGAGGGTTCTATAATGTCGAATTATTTACTTGTTCTTATGCCGCATTGCCTTAAGCTGCTTTTTGCGCTTATGCTTGGCAATTTTTTTGCGGCGTTTCTTCTTTAAATTTCCCATTGTTTCACCTTAATTATATTTAAGTACGACCTCAACAGTCGGATAATCTAATTCAGCGGCGCATAAAATCAACGTGAAAAAATAAAAAAAGCGGTTCATTTTGAACCGCTTTTTACGGATGGAAGATTATAATGATATCAATTAAGCAGGGATAATATATAACTTCCCTGGTCCTGTATGGCGGAAACGGCTTCTTCCATTGCCGCGAAATGCTGCCACAAATCGCTTTCGTAATCCAGAAGCCTCAGGTTAAGGGCACTTATTTCATTGTTTTTGCTATTGATATCGGTATCGAGCTCGTTTTTTCTAAGGGTAATACCTCCATTAATGGGGTCTGTCTGGGAATAGAGAAAATTGTCGAGCCGGCGGAGAACACCCTGTCCCTCTCCGCTGGTGGTATTCCCCCAGCCTCTGAAAAGAGTTTCGACATCATCGAAGTTGCTTGCCAGAGCGTCATCAAGTTTTGTCTCATCTACTATTGAAAGTTCATTAGCGTCACTGGAGAACCAGATGCCTACTTTATAAAGGGAGTTGTAGGCCTGATTCATGTAATTGGGGTTTTTATCAATGGATGTAAGGATTGAGCGTGAATTTGTCTGTATCATACCAAGGAGATAATCGCCCTGAAGTGTTCCGAGGGAAGATATTCCGCCGGACGAAGAAAGGTTCACGTCCCCTTTTTCCTTTAAAAGGGCCATAGTTTCATTGTACTGTTCGATAAAATCGGAAATAAGCGATTTTATTGTGGAAGTATCTCTTCCCACAGTCAGGGTTGAATCGCCGGTGGCGGTAAAATTAAGAGTAACGCCCTCAATTAAATCCGAGGAAGTGTTGGTTGAACTTGAAAAAGGAGTACCGCCAATGGTGCCGGTCAAATTCTGGGAGGCTGTTTCATTTACAAGCGCGCCCGAAGAGTTAATGAGGCCGATGCCTCCGCCCGCGCTTTCACCAAGAATATCCAAGGTCCCGCCCGCATAGGAGATTGCCATATCATGTCCCGTACCTGTAGTGGTATTTTCCAGAACAAGGCGATTGCCTAATATACTGGCCTTGACACCGCTTGTCATATTGGAAGTTTGACCGTTAATGGCGTCCTTGATATCAGTGAGGCTTGAGTTTGCCGCGATGTTTATGGTAGCGCCGTTGATGGTATAACTTGCAGTATTTGAGCCCATTATATCGGCTGTCTTTCCTGCCGTTACTTCATTGCTGTAACCGGATTGCGCTTTTGCCAGAGTGCTTACGCTGATGGAGTAAGTGCCGGTTTCAGGAGACGCGGATGAGGAAATAGTGGCATTGAGCTTGGATGTATCTGAGGATGTGGCAGCTATCTGACTCCATGTTGAATAGGAGGAGAGCTGTTCTGTCATAGAGCGGAGGTCTGAGAGAGAGTCATCCAGTTCTGTCCATTGGCCCAGCTTATATTCATCATCTTCAACAATGGATGTGAGCGATGTTACAGGCCGGCTTTGAGCTTCAATAAGAGCACTTATTATTGCTTCCGTATCTAAACCGGATGCTATACCGCCAACTCTCGTAACCATAAACCCCCTCCAGAGAACTTATTCTTACGTAATTATATCACAATTCAGTCGTTAAGTCAAAGGACGAGACGCCTTTTCAGGCGTCCCGTTCAATTCGTCAGGCGATCCCGTAATTAACCAAGAAGGGTAAGTACGTTCTGACCCAATGAGTTAGCCTGAGCCAACATGGCATTGGAAGCCTGAGTAAGGACCTGATATGTCGAGAGATTTGTGGTCTCACGGGCCATATCGATATCACGGATCTTGCTTTCGGCAGACTGCAGGTTGTCTTCATAAGTTAACAAGCCTGAACGCGTATTTTCAATACGTTTCTGCTGAGCGCCCATGGAAGCACGAGCATTAGCGACAAAGTCGATGGCAGAGTCTATCTTACCTATCGAGTCAGCGGAACTTACGCTCATTTTGGATACATCGATAATACTGCCCCATGTTACTGTAGTATGCGAAGAACCCAGAACCGTTGTTCCAGTACCATAAGAATAGGTATGGACTGTACCGACTGTTGCGGTATTCGTAACTTCCAAGTTTTTCAGGGTTATTTCAATCTTCTGGTCAACGTCGGCACCTACCTGAACGCTTACATTACCAGTTTGTACAGCGTCACCAGTTACAACAGCAACACCGTTACCACCGCGGAACAGATACAAACCGTTGAATTTGGCGGCTGATGTGTATTTGGATGTAATACGGGTGATTTCTTCCTGAAGGGATTTGAATTCTGTCTGTACGTTGGCTTTATCCGCGGCAGAGGTTATACCTTCAGCTTCGATAGCAAGAGCTTTCATTCTTGATACCTGATCGTTGACTTTCTGGAGCCAGCTGTCGGCTGTCTGAACGAGAGAAACCGCGGTTTCAGTATTCTGACGGGCCATCGCTGTACCTTTGATCTGAGCGCGCATACGTTCAGATATACCGATACCTGCCGGGTCATCTACGTTTCTTATCTGACCTGTTGACAGTTTGGACATTGAATTCTGGAGGTTTGTTACGTTCTGGGTGTAGCTCGTCCATACGTTGAAAGCAGTAGTATTATTATTAATTCTCATTGTAAACTCCTTGTTTATACAACCGACGTCCTTGTCAGTGTCCCGTTCTTAATTTATGGCTGTTTGAAAATAGCGGGAAATCTCCAACAGCTTTTTATTTCGGTGATTAAAAACATTGAACTGGGAAAAACCTTTTAAAATATTCTCCTTTCTCTAATGACTTGTTTTAGTTTGGCTCTACTTTATTTTACCGTCACAGTCAGTTTATCGGAGCGCGGGAAAAAAGATTTAGGGCATTTCTTAAAAAAAATCACTTTTTTTTGAAAATTCCCCACAAATAAAAGCAAGCCTTGACTCCATTTTATGAAATTTTATGAATTCAACATGGCCTTCCCCGGCTATTTTCAGCCTCATATTTTCATTATTGAGATAATAGTTTATCTTTTCTTTGAGTTCCTGGACATTTCTGAACGTTTCAAGGTGTATTAAAGGCTTGAAAACAGAAACCAGCTCCTCCGAATAATTGGAAAGGAGAAATCCTCCCGCCGCCAGAACGTGAAATATTCTCTGCGGAATACTGTCAATATTCTGTATCTGGGTAAGGTTTATATTGATTTTTGAGCTGTTATATAAGGAGCTGAGTTTATCATATCCGGCATTTGAAAAAAAACTGGCATTGCTGAAAGGCTTGAGTATTTTCTCCCAGTAACTGTCCCCGTAAACATGTACTTTATGTCCGCTGAGGCATATTTCATTAAGGCATATTTCCCGCTGAATAGATGAAAGTACCTGTCCGTAATGTTCACAAAAGGTTTCTTTGCGACCTTCCCTGAAAGGATCAACCCCGCATTCGGTAATACTTTTTTCAAGAAAATCAAGCATGAGGTTCTTATCAAAAATATCCTTATGCTTTTCTATGACCAGGTCCATCAGGGATTTTATAAGTCTGTATGATTTCTGATGTATTTCGTCCTGACTGGCGTCTACAGTTTTCTGAAAAAGAGTTTCCGATTTCATTACTGTTTCGTTGTAGGAATTCATGACAAGCAGTATATCACAGTCAAAATCATTGCTCTCTCTGCCTGGAATTATAAAAGAGTCTGATGCCGAAAATGGCAGAAAATATGTATTTCCATGTTTTTTCGAACATTCCAGGTAATCAGTCCTGTTGAAAAGAAAAAGAAAATCCTTGTTTCTGAGAGTTATACCCGATAAAACAGTCCTTACCCCCGAATCAAAACTCCACACTATATACGGCAAATCATATTTTATACATAAGTCATGGACGTTTCCGTGAAAATTAATGTCCATCACAAAATCCACGGTGTTTCCGTTTTTTATGGACAGAAGTCCATTTTCATCTGTAAAAAGAGAAACTTTCTTTCCCATCTTATTAAAAGTCTCAATTATTTCAGTGGTTATAAGGAATTTATTATATACAGCTATCACAAGATTTTATTCCTTCTCATGTTTCAGTCTCGGCATGGAATGCGCATGAAGAATGGCGTTTTTCATCTGTACATGGTCATAAGGATGCTCACATGTACATCTCAGAGGCCCCTGCATATCTTTTATCAAGTGCGGCATAAATGGTTTTATTTTTTTCCCGTCGCTCCTGACATTTTTTATTTTTTCTTTTAATGAAATTTCCAGCTCAAAGGGATTTCCGGATAGTGTAACAAGTTGAGGATTGCAGTAAAATGCCTTGTTCCCGTAAATTATAGACTCACAGCCTGCTCTTATCCCGTCAACAGCATAATTTGAATGCATGCATACAATAATATCGGTATTCTCAAGGGACTCTTTAATTTCTGAAAAATCAAGGCTGACATTAGGCATATTTAATTTTTTGATGTAGTCGATTTCTTCTGAAAATAATTCCATATAACTCAGCTTAGGCCTGAAAAGCAGTTTGCATGACCTGATATCTTCATTTGTGGAAAATATCTCAACAATTTTCTTTATGAAATCAATTCTTGAAGACATCAGCCTGTCAGTGTTCCAATAAGATATTTTATGCATTTTTATCCGAGGGTCCTTCAAACGCCTTTTTAACTGAATGTCAAGAGCGTCCTCTTCCGGAAAAATCAATTCTTCAACCGGTACTGTTATTACAGGTCTTTCATTCGGGGATTTCGGCGCTGTTTCATAAAGGTTTTTCCCACGATAGAATTCTTCAAAGTCACAGTCTGAAAGCAGCAGTGAAGGAAGCTCAAAAGGATATCTGCCGAAAAATTCCTGAATTAAAACGGAAACATTATATTGTCTGCATTTGGCAAGAGTTATTTCATCCGGACGGTGATAAGACCAGAGAGCGTCATATTTTTCATTTGTAAATACGTAATCCCAGAAAGAAGAAAACTCTTCCCTGACATTTTCAGGATTCAGTTTTTCCAGGACGTTATGCAGGATTACAGGGGTTATCTTAAAATCCTCCGAGCTTATTCCCGGTATCATTTGGGCAAAGAGGTAATGCCTGACTGATATATAAGCTATTATTTTCATTTTTTCATGGTTTCTGAATATTTTATAAGGAATGGAAAAAGCGCGTCGGCATCCCCCGCCGCCAGTACCGCGAGAAGTGTTTTTTCATTTATTGATGAAATAATTTTCCCTGCCGTCTCTTCCCAGCTCCCGTCAATGAATTCAGATTCAACTCCTATTTTTGCGGCCAGATCTTTTGATGTCAGCATGTTTTCGCCTTTCTCGACCCATGCCGCGAAAACAGGGACTATCACCGAGGAATCGGCTTTTGAGAGTTCTTCGGCAAATCCCTCGAAATATCTTTGAAGCCTGGCGTATCTATGCGGTTGAAATACAAGCTTGAGGTGATATTCCGGAAATCTCTCCCTTAAAGCCGAAATGGAAGCTCTTACTTCTGTCGGATGATGCGCGTAATCCTCCATTATCACCAGATTTTCGCCAGTATAACGAACTGTCATCCTCCTCTCAACACCGGGAAAAGAGAGCACGGCTTTTTCGGCTTTTTCTCTTTCAATACCAAGTTCCGCGGCGGCACTTACGGCTACAGCCGCGTTCCAGCGCTGAAAGCCCCCCAGCCCGGAAAGTTCTTCGGTACTCAAATGTTTAAAAAACTTCTTGTCGTCAATCTCTTCTTTGCTCAATGCTGTTTTATCAGGGTGTGTTTTAAAAAGCCTGTCAGGGATTTCACTCTGGACATAGATAAGTTTATGCCCCTGCCGCGCGAATTGGGCAAAGTTGTTATAAAGCGCTTCCGTGCCGCCGACACTCCAGCAATGGTCGTCTTCCACGTTTGTAACCACGGCTATATGGGTTTTTGTAGAGGCATGAGTACCATCGCTTTCGTCCACTTCGGTTACAAAGATATCCCCGTTGCCGGGATCTGATGAAAATTTCCAGCCCTTCACCTTGCCGCCAACCATATATCCGGGAGCTGCTCCGCTTTCTCTGAGTATATGCGCAAGCATTGCCGTAACAGAGGTTTTCCCATGCGAACCGCTTATCGCCACAGGTCTTTTGTAAGTCGCCGCTATTTCGGAAAGCATTTCACCTCTTCTGAGACATGTCCAATCCTGAGACCTGGCATAAGCGAGTTCGGGGTTATCCTCCTTCACAGCCGAGGAATATACAAGCAGGAGTTTCTTTGAATTCAGGGGCAGATTGTCCCTGCTCTGTCCTTTGAAAACTTTCAAACCGCAAGCGGCAAGATTTTCAGTATTGGCGTTCTTTTCCAAATCGGAACCGCTCACATTGAAGCCTTTTCTGTGCATGATATACATAAGCGGCGCCATCCCCGCCCCGGCGCAGCCTGTAAAGTGGATATTTCCGTCTTTATAAAAGTTTAAATCCATAATTTTTTATAATGATGCCTTGTTACCTGCCTTAAAATCATTAACATCTTTAAGAAGTGTCTCCGCGCGTGAAAACCAGCTGTGCTCCTTTTCGGCTTTTTCCTTCCCTTTACGCGCTGTTTCAATCAGTTTGCCGCAATCTGATAATATGCAATTAATCTTATCGGGAAGCTCTCCAAGTTCAAGCCATTTATAAAACATTATATCCTCCATGTCCGTAAATTTTTCGGAAAGATAGGGGTTTTGTTCAGTCAGCGAAATCGCTCCATTCAGCATAGAGGAATACACTCTTTCATGGGAACCGTCCGAAAGACAGCTGATATTGAGAACAATTTTTGACTGCTTCATGAGATTGAGAACTTCCTTGAAAGGCAGAGGACTGAAGGTCTGAATATTTTTAAAAGTCCCGTCTTTCCAGCCGTTTCCGTGAAGTCTCATCTTAAAGCCGCTCTTATCCAGGAGAGAAAGAATTTTTGTCCTCTTAAAAGCCCTTATGAAAATTTCAATTTTTGTTACTATGCTTTCATAAATTTTTTTCTGAAAATGTTTTTTCTCATTGAAATCTATTCCATATTTCAGCGATACTTCCGCAAGGGCGTCTTCTATGTCCATGCAATTTCGGCTCAATATCAGTTCAGAGGCTTCGAAAGCAAGTTTTCTGGGAATTTCTTCGAGGGCTTTTATTTCGCCATAGTACAAATCCGGATCAAGATACGTTCCCGCAAACAGTATGTCAATTGTCCTCTGAGAATCCGGGGCATCGGACAAACAACCCCCGTGCGGCAGAAAAAAGACTTTCTTTTCTTCCCCGAAATATTCCCGCATAAACTTCACATGCGAACGGTCCATGCATGTTACCATCATATTACTCAAACTAAATCTGGGAAGAAAATATGCGGGATGGTCCACCAGCAAGACAATGAAAGGAAAAGGCAAAAGCCCGTAGAGGCTTTTTTCGCCGCTTTTGAACTCAAACCCGATTCCGCCGAAGGAGACAATGAATTCAACGGATCTTGAAAATTCTCTCTGAATATTTTCCGCAAGATTTTCCCGGTCTTTGAGATCGATAAACGCGACATCTTTCCCAAGCCTTCGAAAACCTTCTCCGAGGTATTCGGCAAATACATTTACGGCGTCATACTGGTAGGAGCCTTTGTAAATTACTATCTGCGCCATTCTTCTCAACTGTTATTGTTTGCGGTATCTTCTCTCTGTCCGAACTGGGTATCATGAAGTTTCTTATAGTGTCCGCCTTTAATCATAAGTTCATCATGAGTGCCGGACTCTATGATTCTGCCTTTGTCAAGGACTATTATCATATTGGCATGTTTAATCGTGCTCAGCCGGTGGGCTATCGCGAAAACAGTCCTGTTTTCCATTACCCTGTTCAAGGCCTCCTGGACCAGGCGTTCCGTCACGGTGTCCAGCGCGCTTGTAGCTTCATCAAGTATGAGTATGGGCGGATTTTTCAATATCGCCCGGGCTATCGCTATCCTCTGCTTTTCGCCTCCGCTCAGCTTGAAGCCCTTTTCACCGACTACTGTTTCGTATTTTTCTTCGTGTCTCCCGTCAACTATAAACTGATGGGCGTTTGCCTGCATCGCGGCTTTGGTTATCTGTTCAATGGAGGCGCCTTCACATCCGTAGGCAATATTATTGGCTATAGTGTCATTGAACAGGATAGCGTCCTGCGTAACTATTCCTATGTGGTCCCTGAGGGACGATATTTTCATGTCCCTTACGTCAATCCCGTCAATTGTAACGCTGCCGGTGTCCACATCATAAAATCTGGCTATGAGGTTGGCTATCGTCGTTTTGCCGGAGCCTGTCTCGCCGACTACCGCCACAACATGCCCTTTAGCTATTTTCAATTCTATTCCGTCAAGTATTTTTTTGCCGTTTTCGTACGAAAAAACAACATTATTGAAAGATATCTCATTCCTGAATTCATCGAGGGTTATTGGATTTTCTTTTTCCTTTATTCCCGTATTGGCGTCAAGCAAATCAAAATATCTGTCAGCCGCCGCCATGCTCTTCTGGAGATACGCCGATATTTTGGCCATTTCCTTTATCGGCTTATAAGCCATGAAAGCGGGAACAAGCAACTGTGTCAGCTCTGACAGAGAAACTTTCTGGCTGTATGAGTATATCAGAAAAACGAGGGTCGCCGTAACCGCGACAATTTCCATCATCGGCGCCATCAGGAGCTCCATCTTAAGCGCGCTTACCACTGTGCGGAAATATCTCCTGTTCACTTCCTTGAAAACCCCGGTTTCCCTCTTTTCCATATGATAGGCTTTCACTATCAGTATTCCCGTAAATACTTCATGCATCCTTGTTACAACTTCGGCTATTTTTGAATAAGCCTTTTTATAAATCTTTCTGATTCTCCTGCCTAAGATGATTATGGGAAGCACACAAAGCGGAAGCCCGAAAAAGAGTATTATGGGAAGCGCGTAATTCTTGCTTTGAACACTTGCTATGATGATTGCCGCCACGCAGGCCAGGATTTCTATAGGGCATCTCGTGGCGTCAGCGATGGTATTGGCAATTGCCGATTCTATGGACGCGGTGTCATTTGTGCATCTGCTTATCAGCTGTCCCACATCCATTTTGCCATAAAATTTCAGGGACTGCCCCATCAACGAACTGAAAACCTCGTTCCTGAGGTCGGCAATGACCCTGGCGCCAACCCACCGTGTGTAATAATGGTTGACATAAGTGGCAATATTCTTAAGCGTCCATGCTATTACGAACGCAAATACATAAATCGAAAAGAACTGCCAGCTCATAAGCCCGTTGTCATCCTGAAAGGGAATTTTGACTTTCCAGAACGAAATGTTTTTACCTTCCACTGTTACCGGAAGATTGAGCTTTTCGGCGTATGTCCTGATTTTGTTGACTTCTTTAGCAAGTTTAGGGTCTTCATCTTTTTTAATAACCTGTGCCGTGGAAGCGGTATTTTCTATACCGCTCATGAGTTGCGGCAGCATAAGCATGCCGCTCAGAAGGGAACCGCCCACTATAAACCCGGCTATTATTCCGACTATCAGCCGGAATCTGTACGGCATCGCATATTTCAAAAGCCTGAAAAAGCTTTGTTTCTTGAATTCTTCCTGTGGTTTTGACATTATTCCGTGAGACTTATATTAACGCTTTTTCTATTGTGGACACTACGTATTCACGCTGTTCCACAGTACTTTCCGGATATATCGGCAGAGAAAGAATTTTCAAAGCTGTTTCCTCGCTTACAGGCAAATCGCCTTTTTTGTAACCGAGTTCCTTGAAACATTCCTGCAAATGCAGGGGAACGGGATAATAAACATCGCTTCCGATTTTAGCGTCATTGAGGGCTTTTTTAAGGAAGTCCCTTTTCCCGTTTTCAACAAGCAGCGAAAACTGGTTGTATATATGACGCGTACGATATTCGGCCTTCATCGGCAGAAGCACTTTATCTCCGATTTTCGATTTCGCGAACATTGCACGGTAGTCCGCCGCGTTCTTCTGCCTGTCCGTGGTCCACTTGTCCAGATGCTTGAGTTTTACCGAAAGTATCACGGCCTGCAACGCGTCAAGCCTGAAATTTCCGCCTACGAACTTATGATAATACTTGGGTTCAGCTCCGTGGTTCCTGAAAATTTTGAGCTTTTTGAACCTTTCTTCACAGTTTGTCGTAACTATGCCGCCGTCACCGAAAGCCCCCAGATTCTTGCTCGGGAAAAACGAGAAACACCCGTAATGACCGAGGCTTCCTATTCTCTTGCCCTCATATTCCGAACCTATCGCCTGTGCCGCGTCTTCAACTACTATCAGATTGTGCTTGTTGGCGATTTCCATTATTTTGCCCATATCGGCGGATTGTCCGAAGAGATGAACAGGCATTATCGCTTTTGTCTTTTTCGTTATTTTTTCTTCAATCAGGTCCGCGTTTATATTAAAGACGCGCGGGTCAATGTCCACAAAAACAGGCGTTGCCCCTACCCTGACAATGGCCCCGGCTGTCGCGAAAAACGAAAACGGCGTTGTTATGACTTCGTCCCCGCAGCCTATTCCCTCAGCCATAAGCGCTATGATAAGAGCGTCCGAACCGGAGGAAACCCCGCAGGCGTATTTGCATTCGCAATAAGAGGCGATTTCTTTTTCAAGCTTTTCGACCTTTTCGCCTAGTATGAACATCTGCGATTCGCAGACCTGATTGATTTCCTTCAGAACTTCATCTTTTATCTGCGCGTATTGACCTTTTAAATCAAGCAATGATACCTGCATATTAACAAACTCCGTTTTTAAATAAAATTATCCTTATAAGATAGCCCATTTATTTTTTCTTTCACCTTTTATTGAAAAGAAAAAAGCGCAAATGAAAAGATTTTCTTCTGTAAACGGAAAAATGCTCTAGAAATTATTGATTTTGGTCAATTGAAAAAGTAAACGCACGTTTGTCAGGTTAAACGCACGTTACCTCGGAAAAGGAGTGCGTTTAGTTTGACAAACGGATAAAAGAAGGGTGAATTTTTCTTCTTATGGGATAAAA
>MHBF01000133.1 GCA_001803225.1 Lentisphaerae bacterium GWF2_44_16
CCTGCACTTCGTGAAAAAACTTTGTTTTTTCCGTGCTGCTCCTCAACTTCGTTTGGAGCAGAAAGAACTTCCCTGTTGCAATGAAATGAGCAACAGTATTCATTGGGACTTCGTCCCTTTCCGTCCTGCTCCTCAACTTCGTTTGGAGCAGAAAATTCCATGTCGCAACGCAAGTGAGCGACAACAATAAAATGGGAATTCGTCCCCTATCTTGCCTTATGAAAGAGCTCCGGCAGGAGCGGAGGCACGTAGTGCCGTAGCGGCTGCGGGAGCTGTGGAATAACCTCGTATCGATGATACTTTTATTCCGGAAGCGACGCAACATCGCCCCTTACGCAAAGATCACGGAACGGGCCGTAAAGCATGTTCATTTGTGATAATCGCATAATAATTCCAAGATATTTTTTATTTATGCCGCCATAGGACGATACTTTAGAGTTATAAGACGTTCTATTTCCTTTATGTCCTTTCTGAAAAGCGTTCCTTTATCAGGCCGTAACGATAGGAAATACGAAAGCAGCCCCTTTATGCTTTCATATTCCGCTTCGTCAAAAACCTGATTGTTCAGGATGCGCATTTTGAAATTATGCAACCTTGCGCGGGTGTTCCTTTGAAGTTCCCTGGGAATGTTCGCCTTTTCGTTGACGACCACTCCGGTAACTATCTGCCGCCTGCACTGACGCAGTATTTTTGTCTTGCGACTATTGAGTTTGTAGCCGGAGTTCCTTACGGCATATTCTACTGCGGGCAGAATATTATTGAGATGCGGATTATCCGAACTGAAACACATGTCATCGGCATATCTCGAATATACCGCGTTATATTTTCTGGCGAGCCCGGCAAGGCGTCTGTCCATCTTTTTCACCGCTATATTGCTCAGAAAAGGGCTCGTAGGCGCACCTTGTGGCAGCACGCCGTTAAGAGTGCAAACTTCGATTATTTCGCTTATGTATTCCGCCTTTAAGTTTTCTTCCGCCAGGGCGTTTCTGAGCATAGATACGCTTGTCGTAGCGAAGAAGTTCTCAATGTCCAGCTTTATGATAAGCTTTTTCCCTACATGCAGTTTGGCATGGGTAAACGTCGAACGGTTCCGCGCAAAGCCATGTGCATAAGCGCCGGTACTTATACCGCGTTCATTCAGCCAGCGCAATATTCCGCGCTGTTTCTGTTTAAGCGCCGGGCGCGGTTCATGTATCACACGAAAACCGCCGCTGCGCTTCGGGATGTACCTGATTATATAATCATTTTCGGTCATACTTTGCCCTTTCTAATTTCTATATGCTTTATTGTAATTTACTCTTCCGTGTGCTATAATTTATCTGTCATTGAAAGGATATATTTATGCAGGCAACTAGAGAAATAAAGATAGCTAATTCCAAAACGATTTCTTTAACTGTTCCCGAGTCTTTCAGAAACAAAAGAATTGAAATAATAATGTTTCCCTGTGAAGAAAAAAAGACTTCTACAGCCAAAGGGAAAAATGTCAAAGCTTTTTTTGCGTCTGTAGATAAGAACACATTTAAACTTCCTGCCAGATATAAGTTCAATAGGAATGAAATTAATGAAAGATAAGTTTATCGACACGAATCTTTGGGTTTATCTTTATTCCTCCGACTCTAAAGCACTTAAAGTAAGAGAACTCTTTCATGATATTTTTCCTGAAATTATTATAAGTTCACAAGTCCTGGGAGAACTCTACAATGTTATTATCAAAAAGAATATTAAGCCCGCTAAAGACGCAAGAGTTATAGTTTCGGATATTGCAAAATATCATACTGTTGTGTCCATTGCTTCTCGTGATGTCTTGAAGGCTGTGCATTTATCAGAAAAGTACTCTTTCTCGTATTGGGACAGTCTGATTATTGCCTCTGCTATCAATAATAACTGTAATATTCTTTATTCTGAAGATATGCAGCACAGGCAAAAAATAGAAAATGTCCTTACCATTGTGAATCCTTTCAAGTAATTCTATTATAGTCTCTCTTCATCTACGCATTTATCCATGATTTACATCCCCTTTGCGTTTAGGCATGTACCTGATTATATAATCATTTTCAGTCATACTTGCCCTTTCTTTTGCTTGACTAGTCTATGTTTTTATTGTATAATTTTCAGTGACATAAAAAGGAGCCCTTAAAATGCCTATGACTTTAGCTGAAATCGAAAAGGAAGCCTTTACCCTGAACAATGAAGAAAAGTTTCTTTTAATTCAGGATATAGGCGCGTCTTTAACTACTTCCCAAGTAGAGCGGGATTGGTATGAGGAAGCTGAGCGCAGGGTAAAAGCCCTGGAAGAAGGGCGCACTTCAGCCCGTAACGGTGAAGATGTTATGAATGAATTGAAAGAAAAGCTTGTCTTCCGCAAATGAAACCATTTAAGATAGAAAATGCTGCCGAAAGAGAGCTTTTCGATGCCGCTCTTTTTTATAATACAAAAGAACCTGGACTGGGCGGGGACTTCTATAATTCTGTTGATGAAGGGATAAACTCCATAAGGAAAAATCCCCTGATTTGGCGTAAAATACATGGCAGAATAAGAAGATATTTTCTGCATAGTTTTCCCTACAGCCTTATTTATTTTTATGATAATAGATGCGTAACAATAGTGGCCGTAATGCATCATAGTCGCAAGCCCCTCTACTGGGTTGACCGCGTCTCTGATAAATAACCGAATCACAACTCCTGCTGATCCTTTATATTACCCATCCATGTGTTTGCAAAAAACGCCAATTCACTCTGGAGTTTCAGCTTAATACCGCGTATTTTCCCAGCCTCGTCATAAACAAAGACGTCCTGTTCAACTCCAGCGTAATCGTTTCTGAAATACACCGGACAGTAAACGCCGTTTTCCAGAACGAATATCATTTCGGGATCACGCATCAGGTCTCCGTTCTGTTCCCCGTAATGAGTCAGCGATATGGCATCTGCATACCCGTGGTAGTGGCCGATATTCTCAATAGACAGAGCCATGTAAGTCTTATTCCTGGATAGCTTGAAATGACTGCCCCCTGAGAGGCAGTCCACTATTTTGCTCATTATGATTCCGTCAGTTTTGCTTAATGATTTCATATCCCTGATACTCCGTTTATTTGTCAAGGCCGAAAAGCCCGGCGAGTTTTCTGTAGGCAAAATCAGCCCTCGGCGGACTGTACTTCTTTGCCGTCTCGGTGAAGCTGTTGTAAAGGCCCCACATGTTGCAGGGCTTGAACTCCTCATGCTGTGGTTCCCGAAAGCCTTTAAGGACGCTGAGTATGTCCGAAGGCGGTATCGCTTTTATCTCGGCGGCCTTGACTGTTATGACCCGCGCTTCGTCTATTGAAACAGACATAACTTTCAAAGTGTCCACATTCCTCTCAAGGCGTATGTACTGTTCCGACAAACGCCCGAACGCATCGGGTATCAGGCTTTCAACTTCAATCCCTGAAGTGTGCTTCCTGTGTATCGTCATAGCGCCCCCGAAAGCAAGATTGTCGCAGACAAAAACAGTGAGTCCCGCAGTAATGCCCAGTGCCAGGCTCTTGTCATGCGAGTTCCTGAAACCGAGTGCACGGGCATACTCGGGATGTCCATGCGGCTGAAATCTCAACACGCCGAACATCTTCGTACCCGATGGATTAAGGCCGTATTCCTCTGACGTAATATCGTAACCTCTCTCCATTGCTTCGCCTCTCACCAGCTCCGCCACTTCATAGTGCGGAACAGGTTTCCAGCTTGCCGTTCCATGGGGCGTTTCAATGTATTTCAAGTCGTCTCTGTCCACATTCTTCGACCCGCAATGCAATAATAAACCATTCATAATAATCCTCCATTTTTCTTATTCTTTATTTTCGACTCATGCAAAGCATGTAAAAATCCGTCAGGATTTTATTGGTGCAGGGAGGCGAAGCCTCATTTATAAAAGAGACTCCGTCCCCCACTCTTTACACGCATCTGCATAACAGCAGTCTGCGCAGAAACACGATTGTTCATTCGGATAGAAAATCCCGGCATTTACAGCATCCCCGACAGTTTTCACCAGCCTGGCCAGTTTATTAAAATCACCAATAGTTCTTTCAGCGTAACAACGCTCATAGGCCGGAACTTTAGTCTTCGTTATAACGTCAAACGCAAACTCGGCCATAACGTTGTTCTCCCAATGATAAGCATGAAGAAAGCACGTAGCCTGCAAGTCTTTCTCAGCTTTGCCATCGGCCCACTTTTTAGCGGCTGTCTTCCAGTCGATCAACAGTATTTTTCCGTCAGGCCTTTCGACGATGCAGTCAATCTCGCCTATCAGCGGCAGCTCTGTAACAATCTCATTTTCGCTGTTCATGACAGGCACACAAAAAGCCGATGCGATACCAATAACTCTTTCATTGCAATCCCAGTTTTCCATAAGGCACTGCAACATGGACCTGCCGGTAGCATTGAGCTTGTTCTTATCTTCATTTCCTTTAAAACAGATATTCTCCGTCAGCCTGCAAGCTCTCAGCCAGGTATCTGAAAAATAATCCTTTATATCTTCAGCCTTTTCCGGCTTTCCATGCATCCTTTTTTCAGCCAGCATTTCAGCAGCCGCATGAAAAGCGGAGCCGAAAATAAGCCGTGCCGACGTATGCTCAGGCTTCACCCTGTAAACATACTGAAAAGCATAAGCCAGACTGCAAATATTGAGATATTTGTTTATACTGCTGAATGACCAGTGCTCGCGCTCCTTATATTCAAAAAGTTTTCTCATAAAAACACGCTTTCTATGCCGCTTTCTGTTTGCCGAGTATCTCATCTATGAGTCCGCTGCACTGGAGTCTGGTCAGCTCATAAACGTTTTCAACCCTGAGCCGTCTTATCGCAGCGTTAATGTCGAAATTGTGTTGCCGCGCCAAATCAAGCAGGTATTTGATCTGCTTATTGCTGGCAGGAGCGGCATTGTCCTGGGATTGAGACCTTTTGTTCTGCCCGGGCCTGTTCTGATCCGGTCTCTTCTGGTCCCGGGAACCAATCTCGTCCTCAACGGCATTTTTCACCAGATTAAAGGTATCGTGTATTTTTGTTTTGAGCTCATCGCTCTGCAAACCATCCGAAAGCTCTATCTCCACCGAAGCATGATAACTCTGTGAACTGTATTCGCTCTCCGCCGGTATTTTCTTCGAGTAAGAAGCGTTTAATTTCAACATATTTTTCTCCGTAATTTAGTTTTATCAGGCCACGGCCAGATTCAAAGCTTCATATTCAGCCCGCTTAATTCTGCATACAGAATGGGCCTGACCGTAAGTTGTCCCGCCGTAAGCCTTGTCCATAAGTTTTTCCGCAGCCAAAGCCGCATTGAAACGGCTTGCTTCGCTGACATAAACAGCTTCTCTGCCGATAATTTTCCCGTTACTGCCCCTAATCCCGACGATCACTTCATAAATGCTCATAATCCACCTCTTTTCATTGTTTTTGTGTTTTTTAAAAGGAATTTGATTTGTTAAAATAAGAGGGGGCGGCGGGCGCTTGGTCGTGCCAACGCTGACGCGCTTTTAACGTTTCCAAGTTTTTACCCTTGAAACTCGCTCGCCGCCCCGAAACCAGTCAAATACCGGATTTTTTGAGGACAGAAAAGATCCGCCTCATAGATATTGCCACAATTTAGGGGGAAATTAAGGCAGGCGGAGATTATAATGCGGACAATTGATGAAAACCCTCTTGCTTTTTTACGCAAAAGTGGTAAAATATGAGTGCAGAATCGAGAGTTTATTGAAAGATAAAACTGCTACCGGAATTGCTACCGTATAACGTTGTAAAAGGCTGTATAAGACTGTCAGTTTTGAGTGTAAGTGATTCATAATCAAGGCCGTTTTTCCGACTCATAACCTGA
>MHBF01000134.1 GCA_001803225.1 Lentisphaerae bacterium GWF2_44_16
AGCGCCGTTGTGGATGGTCTGGTTTACGGAAGCGGAGTAACGGTTCAGGATATTTTTAACCCCGAAGATAAGTTTACCGCGCCGGAAGGTAATTTCAATATCAGTTTGAAGCCGTTGGAAATCAAAGCATTGAAAATATCATACTCAAAATAGAGAGTTCACATGACAAGACAAATAAAACTTCTGACATTATCGCTGCTTCTCTGTTGTCTTGAGGGAATTTCTTCTGAAAAAGATGAATTTTTCAAACCGTCCAGGGATACTTCCGTTTCTTACGCGGAAGACAAAGTTTACCCGCAAGGCAGGATATTTCCTTATTCAGGTTTTTCTCCCTGTAATTCCGCTGGTGAAAAAAAGTTCACTATGCTCGGTCCTGTCTACGGCAAGCAGGACAAGCTTCTTGAAATGGCGGAGAAAACTCATAAGAAAGCAATATATTTCATAAAGGGTGTATACAAAGGAGAGAAGGTTTCACAGAAAACCTTAGAACTCAAGGATATCGATTTCAATGAGATAGTTGAGTCAATAAGACAGCAAGTCATGGCTGTCGCCGACAACAAAAACATAGCATGGTGGTACCTGGGGCCTGAAGAGCTGAGATGCTGGCGTAAAAATGAAATGAAATATCTTCAGGTTGCGGCAAACGCAATCAGAGAGGCTGACCCGTTGAAGCGCCCGGTCTGGATGTATGACCCGGGGCATAGAAGCGCAAAACCCCTGGGGGAAACAGTGAAGTTTCTGGATATTTCAGGGAAAGGCATGTACACAAATTATTCTGGGTTTAAGGATTCAAGAATATTCTGCCTCTGGACAATAGAACAGGAGGTGGAGGCAATTAAAAACACTAATCCGCAGGCAATGCCCATTGCTGTTCCGGAAATGTTTCAGGAGCCCGGGCCGGAAGAAATTCAAATGGTATCCGCCTGGGTCAGACATGATGTTTATTCAAGCCTTATTGCCGGGGCGAAGGGCATTGTCGTTTTTTCTTTTGCCCATAGAAAAAATTTTAAATCACATGAAATTTATTTTCAGGAATACAGCAGGATTGCGGATGAGCTTTGCGGAGAACTTAATCTGGGGCAGGTTTTTCTTTTCGGAGAAAAAAGAAACGATATTTCGCTGAAGATTACGGAAGGCCCTGAAAAGGTGTCTTTTCTCTGTAAAGGCGCGGGAATGAAAGACGCAATCAATTTTCCTTCAGTAAATATTTTTAACGCGGCTTATAAAAATGAGCGCTATCTGTTTCTTGTTTCTTCGGCAAATCTTCCGGTCAGCGTTGAAATAAAGGGGATGCCTCAACAATGTGTTATTGAGGATGTTTTCAGTAAAAAAAAGATTGTTCTCGGAGGGGAACCATGCTTAAAACTTGTTTTCAATCCGCTTGAAGCGAAATGTATCAAAATCAAGCCTTAAAAAAGGATAAGAACTATGGCATTAAAAAATAAGATATCAGGGGCATGCTTTACTCTTGTCGAGCTCCTGATTGTGATTTCCATAATAGCGATACTTGCGGCAATGCTCCTGCCGGCCCTTAAGAAGGCGCGCGACAGCGTGAAAACAATAAGCTGTCTCAACCGTCAAAAGCAGACTGGTCTGGCTGTTCAATCCTATCTTTCCGATTTTTCATTTTACTTTCACAGTCCGAATGATTCCGACGAGATAAAATGGACAAGTAAACTCATGGCAAATGATTACATAACAAATGGTGATATACTTTGCTGCCCTTCCACAAAATATGACAGGTATTCGACAACTGTGTCTGGCTGGTACACTTACGGCGCCATTTATACAAATGACGCAAGCTTGTGTATTTCAATGAAGAATTATACGGAAACTACGAAAGCTTATATTTTAGCGTGTTCCTGGAGCGTAGCGGCACAGAAACCTTTTTTCAGGATGTATACTACTGACAGCACAAGTGAAGCATATGGGAGGCCATATCTCATACATAACAATAAAGTTAATATGTATTTTTTGGACGGACATGCCGAGTCCCGTGCCAGAGAATCCCTGAAGAGTATTATATCTGGTTTAATAACAATCAGATATGCTGCCGAATCTTCCGGAAACTGCTACATAAACGTCCAGTAAGTGATTTCAGTGTTTAGCTTCACTTGTCAAGTATGCGGACAGGGTAGAATTTCAAATGAAAAGTCTTCCGGGCGGGCGCTTCAATGTAAAAGTAAGGACAATGTCCTTATTTCTTTTATTTTCAACTTTTTTACCTAAAATACTCTTTCGGTATTGACAACAGGAAAGTTTTTATCTATAATATTGGACAGTGTCCCAAATTAAAAATCAGGAGATATGATGAAAATTAAAATCAGACCGGCACTGTTTCTTTCGACCCTTTCGGCTTTTGCCCTTGATACTGACACAGATAATTTTTTTAAAACAGGGCCCGATGCGTCAAAAAATCTTCCGCCGGATGAGATTTATCCGCGGGGACAGTTGTTCCCGTTCACTTTTTACTCTACGGGCGGCGGTTCAGAGCAGAAACGCGGGGAGCTCCTGCCGGAAGCTGAACGTCTTGCGGACCAGCAGGAGATTATTGACGCAGGGGTGACAATGATAGGGCCCCAATATGAATTGAATGACAGAATTGTGGAGGATGCCAAAAAATACAAGGTCAAGGCCGTTTACACGATAATACCTGAAATCGACGGACAGATAGTCGATATCAAATACCTGAGAAAACTCGATGTGGAGAAAAAAGACGTTGACCTTGAAAAACTCCGTAAATCCGTAGCGGATATTGTGAAAAGGGAAGCTGTCCATCCTGAAATAGCATGGTGGGACATGACCCCTGAAGAATTGCGTTTCTGGTCTAAAAACGATATGCTCTGCCTGAAAACCGTCAGCGATACAATCCGTGAAAATGACCCTCTGAAACGTCCGGTATACATGTATGAGCCGGGCCATCGCGATCCGAAGGCATTGGCTAAAACAGCTGTTTTTCAGGATATCTGCGCAAAAGGCATGTACGCGAATTATTCGTCTCAGAAGAATTCAAGGGTTTACTGCCGCTGGTCGATTGAACAGGAACTTGAGGGAATAAAATTATCAGGCAACAAAGACGCGATACCCATAGCTCTGCCTGAAATGTTTCAAGATCCGGATGAAAATGAAATTTCCCTGATTGAGACATGGGTACGCCATGACGTTTATTCCGCATTGATTGGCGGGGCTAAAGGCGTGCAGGTCTTTTCCGCCAGCAAACGGCCTAACTTCAAAGCGCGCGGAGAATACCTTAAAGCATATTTCAAGGTTTGCCGGGAACTTACAGGCCCCATGGACCTGGGACGGATATTCCTTTTCGGCGAACGCAGAGACGATATTATCCTCAGTGTATTTGAAGGTCCCGAAAGCATGGAATTGAAAGTCGGTAAAGACAATGAATTGAAGCGTGACAGTAAAAGCAGAACAGTGCCGACCATGGGCATGGCAAATATAGCGTATGACAATTGCCGTTATCTGTTTATTTCAAATTCCAGCGAAAGTGAAATCAATGCTGTTGTGGACGGGCTGGTTTACGGCAAAGGAGTAACCGTTCAGGATGTTTTCGACTCTGAAGACACGTTTACCGCTCCCGAAGGTAATTTTGGCGTCAGCTTGAAACCATTAGAAATAAAAGCATTGAAGATATCATATTTAAACTAGAGGACTTAATAATTATGAACTGGGCGGAAAAAACTTTAAGTGAAATGTCTTTGGAGGAAAGGACCGGACAGCTTATATGGGGGCGCGGAGGAGTATTTTTCCCAAAGGAAGAAGAAGAAATGCTGAAAAAGGGACTGCTCGGGGGATTGAGCGTAGGACGTTTCAATAAAGGCGTCAGCGACAGAAAGAGCGCGATTGAAATCATTGATAAATACCGCAGACTTTCGAAATACCCTCTTCTCATAAGCGGTAATTCCGAAAAAGGCGCAGTCAACAGCGTTCCCGTCGGAAATACAAAGTTCCCGTGTTTCATGGCCCTTGGCGCGACAAAGAATGAAGAATTTGCGAAGGAAGAGGCGAAAGCCATATCTCTGGAAATGCTTTCAATGGGTTTCTGTCATATAACAATGTGCGTGGAATTGGCGGCCGACTTATCATGTCATATCATCGCTACCCGTGCCTTTGGCGACAATTCCGATCTGGTTTTACCGATGGCGTCGGCATTTATGAAAAGCGCCTGGGAAAACGGGGCAACCGTGGAAGCGCTGCATTTTCTGGGACATGGCGCCTGTAATGCAGACTCCCATTGCCAGGCTATCAGGTTTCCCGGTTCATTCGATGAACTGCAGAAGCACATCAGTGTTTTTAGAAACCTGATTGAGAAGGGGCTTGACCTGCTTGAAACAGTGCATGTCTGTTTGCCGCAACTCGGAGAAAAAGAAGATATTCCAATAACGCTTTCAAAAAAACTTACAACTGGTTTTCTCAGGGAAACTCTTGGTTTCAAGGGAATCATTATCAGCGACAGCATGACAATGAAAGCGGTAAAGGACAGGTGGGGTGTCGAAGAGGCAGCCGTAAAATGCGTTAATTCAGGGCACGATTTTGTTCTCCAGGATTATGAAACTCCTCCAATGCGGACTTTTGAAGCTATCATAAAAGCTGTAAGGGACGGTGTAATCAGCGAAGAACGGATCAATGAATCCGCCCTCAGAATTCTCAAATTCAAGGAGAAATACAAGGTACATTTGAAAAACAGGGAATATTGTGAAAAGATTTCCGCAGCTATTGATTTCAAATCCCATTCGCAACTTGCCCGCAAAATAGCGCAAAGCGCTGTCACTCTGCTTAAAGCAGAAAAAAGCCCGGCTGTACGTAAAGGGCTTAAACTTGTCATTATATCGCGTCAGTCAATGATGAAAAAATTCAACGATCTCGCGACTGCCGAAAGTGACGTATTGGAACAACTGATAACAGATGAATTCAAGCGCCGTTCCCAATGCGAATTTATCATAACTGATACCATGCCGGATAGTGAAAATGTGAAAAGAGCATCTAATATTTTGTCCAAAGCGGAGGAATGCGTTATATTGTTTGAAAATCGCGGGATAGCGTATCATGAAGGTACGGGAGAACTTAGCCGGGAATTTATAAGTATGATTGAAAATCTCAAATCCGAAAGGAAACCTCTTTCAATCATAAATATGGGCAACCCTATCTACAGCGGGCTTCTCAATCATCTGGCCGATAACAGTCTGCTTACTTACTGCGACCATGAGGAAACGGTCAGGGCGGCAATAGAAATATTATTCGCGGAGAGAGAGGCGAAGGGCACCCTTCCGGTAAAGCTTTCCCCTGAAATGCCGTTTGGTTTCGGATTGAAAAAGTTTTAATCGCAAATTAAGGAAAAATAATGAAAAATCTTATTCCGGGGATTCTGATTTCAACAGTCACAGTATTTCTTTCAGCCTCTTCCCTTATGGGTGTTGAGAACATCATTCAAATCCCGGCCGACAAATGGCTTCCGGTAAGCGGAAAGTGGGAGATTGAAAACGGTAAATTGAAAGAATTCTCAGATACGTCAGCTCCGGGAAATAAACCCTTTTGGACTCTCGCCAATCCTTCAGTCCTGAAAAATTATCGTCTCGAAGCGGATGTGGAAGTTTCCGATGGGGCCGGTTCCCTGTATATGGCGATACTCTGGCAGAATGAAGCAAACTATTACACATTGAAATACTCGGACCCGCATTCGGAACTTTCAATAATTCAGGTGACGGGAGGAACGGAAACCGTGCTTGCCCAGACTGCGGATAAAATTAAGCTTAAGCCGAAACTAAGTCCCGTAAACATAGGTTTTCAGGCTGAAAATGGACTGCTGACAGTTTTTGCATCAGGCAAAAAAATTATCGAAACTCATTCCAGCAGGATTGAATCGGGATATGTCGCGCTTGGAGAAAAAGACAGATGCGTAACTTTTTCAAATATGAAAATAATACCGCTCGGAGAAAAGGAAAACCGTTCCCTGACTGTAAAGTATGAGAGTAAAAGGAAAGTCTTCAAACCGGAAGAAAAACAGGTCGAAATTAATATCTCAATAACCAATCCCGGAAAGACAAATTCGGAGAAATGTAAGTTGTTTCTCGACGTTGACGGTTTTTTCCCGAAAAATTATGAAATCCCTTTGCTTGCCCCTTCCGGGAAAAAAGAAATAAAATATGTCTTCAACAGCAATGAATTGAAATCAGGTGATTATCAGCTTTCCTGTGTTTTGAAACGTAATGGCGGGACTTTTCAGAAAGACGCTTTTGAGATAAGTGTGGCCCCGCCTGTAAATCCATACTGCTTCGAAACCTTGTGCTGGGATTCTGCCGGCACTTCGGAAAATATGAAAAAACTGGGCTTTACGGCATTCGCCAGAGGCTTCTTTCTGGGAACAGCCTATGACAAGGAAAAAGACACATACGTTGACAAATCTTATGATAGAAGTTTCAATGTTTCGGAACAGGCGTCTAAGAACGGACTTTATAATATCATACGGATGCATTCTCAAATAGAGAAAGGAATTCCATCTAATACTCCGGAAGCTTTGATTAAAGGGAAAAATGGAAAGCCGCACAATAAACTTGAAGTATGTCCCAACCACCGGGAAACGCAGGAATACATAAAAGAATTTTCAGGAAAAATAAGTGAAAAAATTTCTTCCGACCAGACTGTAAAATATGTCAGCATAGACTCGGAAGTAGAAAATGAAGAGAGAAAACTTGTCCCCTGTCACGATAAAATCTGTTTTGAAAAAATGAAGGAAGCGGGTTTTGAAGACTATCCTGAAAATGTGGACAGCCCGTGGTGCATGGTCGGGGCCGCTATATGGAAGACACCGGAAAAATACGGAGTGAAGGACGGTATCATTGACGACAGTAACAAATATTACCGCTTCATGAAATGGTGGTGGAAAGATGGAAACGGATTTTCCGCTATGAGAAAAATCATGGCTGAAAACATGAAGAAAAAAAATCCTTCTTTGAAAATTTTCCATGATCCGGTTTTAAGACGGCCCCCTTTCAGGGGAAATGCCCCCGGAATGGATTTTATAAGCCATTGGACATATACGAATCACTCTCCAATGAGCTTTTCTGAAAACACAGATGAACTTCTTGCCGCCGGAACGGAAAATCAGAGGGTATGCCCGACTTTGCAACTCTTCTGGTATTCAAACTCTGTGGGCCCCGACCTTAAATCCGCAGAGGATAAGAAAAAGGCCAGGGAAGAAAAAAACGCAGCCGCCGAAGTGATAGACGCGGTCAGTTTCGGGCGCTTTATAACAATTTCCCCGGACAATTTAAAGGAATCCGTATGGCTGGCTATTTCCCGTCCTATAGACATGATAATGTTCGATGGCGGCAGTGCCATAAGCACCCAGCCCGGCTCATATGATTTTACGAACCCGGCTACTCCTCTGGCGCTTGAGGAAATAACAAAGGAGCTCATAAAACCTTACGGCCCGATGCTGAAGGATTTGATGCGGCGCCCGGAAAAAGTGGCTTTCCTTGACTCCGCGGCATCATGTCTTTTCGGCAGAACAGGAAATTTTGGAAACGCGAACAAGTATATGGCCGATTGCTACAACACTGTGATGCTCGCGCAAATCCAGCCAGTTGTTCTTTATGATGATTCTATCATTGACGGTACCCTTGGTAAATTCAAAGTGCTCATAATTCCGGAAGGCAGAGTGCTTTTAAGGAGTGTTTATGATAAAATTCTCTCTTTCGTTAAATCAGGAGGCATTGTAATAGCGGATAATTCCCTGAAAGCTGAAATTCCCGCGTCTGTAAAATTTGATTTCCCGACAACCGAGGGAATGACGGCATTGAAAAGACAGCAGGCATGGACAGATGCCGCCGCCGCACTTAAAAAATTGCTTATTTCCAAAGGTTTTCAATATGATATTACCGCTGATTCCCAGGATGTCGTAATAGCCCGGAGATTTGGAGATAACACAACGGCTTTTTTCATCATTAATGACCGGAAAAAACCCGGAGAATACCTTGGAAAATACGGAAAAGTTCTTGATGACGGAGTCCCTCAAACGGTAAAAGTACATTTTTCCCCGGAATTAACCAAAGAAGGTATCATGTATGACGCGTTGACTCGAAAGGAAGTAAAATTGGAAAAGAATTCGGCTGACTTTTTCCTTACAGCCGCCGGAGGGGCGCTTATTGTAAAAATACCGGAAAAAATCGAAAAAATCGAAGTGGCTGTTCCCGGAAAAATAAACAGGAAAACTCCTGCGGAAATAACAGTCAGGGCCCTCGGCAGGAAAGGTTCTGTTATAAATGCGGCAATACCATTGAAAATAAGCATAACGGACAGTGCCGGAATTGAAAACGCTTATTCCGGTTTTTATACGTTGAAAAACGGAACTTTTAAATTGCAGATACCTTTAGCTCTTAATGACCGGACCGGATATTGGACGATACACGCGGAAGAGCTTCTCTCCGGTATTTCAGCTAAATCCTGTTTCTCTGTTGACAATGCGGAAAAATAAATATAGAATTGTACGCAAAAGGAATTATATGAGGAAGTTTTTGACTTTTACGCTCATTGAGCTCCTGATTGTGATTTCCATAATAGCCATATTGGCGGCAATGCTCCTGCCTGCGCTTAAGAAAGCCCGCGACAGTGTAAAGACAATAAGCTGTCTGAACCGTCAGAAGCAGACGGGCCTTGCCGTCCAGTCATATATGTCTGATTTCTCATCTTATTTTCATAGCCCGAGCGATTCAAACATGGTAAAATGGACAAACTGCCTTATCAACAACGATTATATTAAAAACGGTGATATACTCTGTTGTCCTTCCATGACAGGTTTCGACAGATATTCTAAAACCGCAAATGGCTGGTACACTTACGGTGCCATTTATACGATTGACGCAAGCGCCTGTATCTCCATGAAATCCGGAATTTACGTTCAAACTACGAAAGCTTATATTTTCGGATGCTCATGGTGCGTTTCAGTACAAAAACCGAGTTTTAGAATGTATCCTATTAATGATACAAGTGAATCGTATGGACGGCCGTACCTTATACATAACAATAAAGTAAATATGTATTTCCTTGACGGACATGCCGAGTCCCGTACCAAACAGTCATTACCCGGCATTGTGGGCGCAGCACCTGTAAGGTATGCGGTCGAAGCTTCCGGAAGCTGTTATATCAACGTTCAATGAGTGATTTAAGAACTTCAATTTCTCTGTCGCGGGCGCGCTGGTCGTGCATGGGATCAAAGTTGGCCGTGGCCGGATTTAAGGGCAAAGTTTCAGCGGTTTCCGCATTGAGGGTCTGCGTCATCAGGCCGTCAATAAGTTTATTCGGGTAAAACATGTAAGTCGCGTTCTGCGCTTTACTGTATGAAACAAGATGCCGTTCATCCCCTCTCAAATGATAAAGTCTCAATGATGCCGCCGAATGTTCGCGGACATTCCACCAGGGGGCGGTTTTTAGTTTCACTCCATTAACGGTGTTGTCAAAAACGCCCCGTTCAGTTTCCTTGAGAAGATTTATTCTTTTATACATGAGCCCCTTGCGGCTGTAACCGTTTTCAGACATGTAAAGACTGATTCTGGAAGCGGCTTCAATGTATTTCTCTGAAAGCTGTTTCATGTCGTTTTCAGTCTTAAGAAGGGAGGCGAATTCCGCTATGAATCCGGCGCATTCGGCGCCGTGTCCGGGATCGGCTATCCACGACGCGCCATCTTTAAACGGCTTGTCGTCGAGGGTGTTGAATTCCCAGAGAATACCGCTTTCAGGGGAATAAAATTTTGAAAGGATGGTTTCCGTCATTTCGACAGCCGCGGTGAAAAGATTTTTTCTGAGCGACGAAAATTCTTTTTCCCCAATGGAAACTATGCTTTTCAGAACATCAACGCAGACGCCGAGCAATATCATATAAGCGCCCTGAAAATTGAATTTGGGAGGATTATTCGGATTATGCGGTTCTACGACGAACTTAGCATTTTTAATGGCGTCTGATACGCTGAGAAGTATTTTCAGGCCTTTATCTGTTATCTCATGATTGCGCGTCAGAAGGCCGTACTGCATGAAACCGGCTGAACAGAAGAGGTCGCTGAAGCTTCTTTCGCCTTCTTTCATCGTTACGTTTCTGCTGTCACCGGAGGCTTTATTTGTACTTATATCGGCAATGAAGGGAAAATGTCCGCCGTTGAGTTTATATCTTTCTTCGAGCTGTCTGAAAATCACATCGCAGTACGATTTGTACTCAGCGCGGAGATTTACAACGCGTTTCTGACCGAGCGGATTTATTTCAATTTCTTCATCGTGGATTATTCCGGTGATAAGATGGTTTGACCATAGGCCTAATGCCCTGCCGTCACCCCATGACCAGGCTTTCTGTACACTGATGTCCTTCCAGACGCCCGTAATTGAATCGATTTCGGAACAGAGACCGAATATCTTTCTATCGGGAGAAAGCATTTCCCATTCATGTTTGAGCTTGATGAAGAATTTATGATGAATGAGAGTGTAATGAACGTAAAAATCAAGGAGCCGGGTAAATTCCTCATGATTGATTTTTTTATTTTTGAAAAGTACAATATCCATTTGAAAAGTCTCCGCTCATAAATTAGCTTTTAATATACAGGGAAACAATGAATATTAAAATCTTAGGCATATCTTCCCGTGAAGAATGGCATAAAGCTTTGGAACGCGTTCCGGCATCAAGACGCGACGTATATTATACTCCAGAATATTATGAGCTGAATTCAGAAGAAGGCGCGGAAGCAAGATGTTTCATTTTTGAATCCGGCGGAAAAACGGCTCTCTACCCTTTCATCGTAAGGCCTCTATCACCTCTAAAACTCATGGATTTGAAAGAAGAATATTACGATATTGAAGGGGTCTACGGCTATAATGGTGTTATAAATTCAGAAGACTGTCCCGGTTTTGCGGCTGAATTCTATCAGGCTTTCGGGGACTATTGCGGAGAAAATAATATCATAGCTGAATTCACGAGATTTCATCCTCTGCTCGGAAACCGGGAATTTTCAAAAGGAACAATAAACGTTCTTTTCGACAGGCAGACGGTTTATCTGGATTTAAGCCAGGGACATGAAAGTATATGGAAAGATTCATATTCTTCCAAAAACCGCAACATGATAAGAAAAGCCGAAAAAAACGGTGTCAGATGTGAAATAACGGATGATGAAGAAGCTTATGAGCTTTTTTACGGCCTTTATACCGAAACCATGAAACATCATAATGCCGCCGAATTTTATTTCTTTAAAAAAACTTATTTTGAAGAACTGTTTTCAGGTTTTAAAAATATCTCTCATGTGGTGAGCGCCGTTTATGAAGACAGAGTGATAGCTTCGGCGATAGTGTTCTTTTACGGGGATTACGCTCATTATCATCTTGCCGCGAGGGATGGCGCGTATTCCAGTCTGGGAGCGTCCAACTACGTCCTTGACGCCGCGGTGCAGTATGCCTGTGAAAAGGGATATCGTAAATTTCATCTGGGCGGCGGTTATATGCCGGAGGATTCGCTTTTCAAATTCAAGACGGATTTTTCAAAGCTCAGGGCTGATTTCCATATTGGGAAAAAAGTCTGGAACGGAGATATTTATGAAAAAATGTGTAATGCCTGGGAGATGAAATATCCTGAAAAAAAAGACAACTTCGCTCATATTTTTCTGAAATACCGGAGGTGATGCTTGAAGACATTTACAATCGAAGACGTTAACGGCTTTATACGCTGCAATACCTGTGGAAACTCGCTTTGGGATGAGGGAAAAGATAGAAGCCATTGTTCCAGCTGCAAGCGTTCAATTCCAATCGTAAATGGAGTGCTGTGTCCGGAAATTAAAAAGGTTTCATCCTCTGAAGAATTCTATTCATTCACCGGCGGCGCCAAATTCATAGAGGCCGGATTCGCGGACAACATAACCATATATTCCAGCACGAGAACATATAAAAAATATCTGAAAAAATGGTTTCCCTCTTCCAAAGGGCCTTTTCTTGATTTGGGCTGCGGGGACGGCAGGTTTTCGCTCTGGGCGCTTGAAGAAGGTTTCAGCCCCGTCATATCGCTGGACTGCTGTCAACAGTCTCTGGAAAGGCTCGCGAATACTGCTTCTGAGCGTAATTTGAAGGGACTGATACCGCTGAGAGCAAACTTCCGGGAACCGTGCCTTGTCCCTTCAGTTTTTAACTCCATAATAGCTGTTGAAACGTTATGTTATCTTTGCGATACTTACAACAGCGGTCTGGAACTGATAAAAAAACTGCTTTCACCGGACGGGCGCGCCATGATTTCTGAATTTGGGGTCCATGGAATGTCCATCATTGACACGGCGGCCGTAAATGTGGTGAACATGGAAAAAGAAGCGTTTTCCGGAAGACGTCTCGAAAAATATGGCAGCCGCTCTACTGAGGCGCGTTTATTCACGCCTGATGAATTTGAAAAACTTTGCGTTGAAGCAGATCTCGAAATTATTGAAAAAGGCGGCATATCGCCGCTGCCCATGCTCTTTAATTTCGCCTATAACTTCACAAGCTATCCCCTGCGTCCTGCTCTTGATGAAAAAATGAAATCGCTCATAGACGCTTTGAGCGATGGGAACGAAGATATTTCAAGTCTTTCCCGTAACATATTGTTCTTATTGAAAAAAAGGTCTGAAAATGGGAAATTTTGAAGTACTGGAAATAGACAGTCCGCGATGGAAGCTGACAATCGAAAAGGCCGGAGATCCGGGTATCTTCTATCTTCCCGAGTTTTGTAAATTCCGTCTTCAGGGTTCAACTCACAGACCGGTAATGCTGCTTTATGAGGAAAACGGGAAATCCGTTTTTGACGTAAGCACCATGAGAGATGTTTCCAGGCTTCCGTTTTATCAGGACATTGGAAATGAATTTTCTTCTCCTCCGATTGATATGGCAAGTCCTGAATACAATGGCCCCGTCATCGTCAATTCCGGAAATGATGACGTCGAACTCCTTAAAAATTACAGAAAAGCGCTTGACGCTTACTGTGCCGATAATAACATAGTAACCGAGTTCATAAGGTTCAGGCCTCTCCATGATACCGTAGCCGCTCTATCGGGAATCGAAAATCTTGTAAGCGCTTCCAGCGTTATCTACGTTGACCTGCGTTCAGGTTATGAAGCCGCCTTTGCCAATTACCGGAAAAAATACAGGCAGCAGGTGCGCAAGGCCGAACGCGAAGGCGCCGAACTGCGCTTTGTTCAGCCGGATGAAAAAAATATCGCGCTCCTCGCATCCCTCTATCTTGATCTGATGAAACGCAAAAACGCGAAAAACTATTACTTCCACGAACTGGATTATTTCAAGGCGCTTTTTGAACGGCTTGGAAAGAATATTGTGATGGTTGAAGCTTATTTTCAGGATGAAATAGTTTCTTCTACGGTTTATTATGTTGACGGGAAAAATCTTTGGGCTTTCTATTCCGGCACCATAGAGGAAAAACTGAAAACCAATGCCCAGAAATACATGTACGACCGAATGATAAACTGGGCCGCCGAGAAGGGTTTCAATTACCTCATGCTGGGTTTCGGAATAAACACGGACGACGAAAACGACGGGGTTTTCTTCACCAAAAAAGGTTTTTCCTCTCTGACGACAAGTGTTTTTCATCTCAGAAAAGTTCACAAGCCGGAACTGCTTCAAAAATTGCTTAAGGCAAAAGCTGATTATGATATCAGGCACGGACTTATTACTAAGACGGATTATTTTCCGAGTTATTATCTGAATTAAAACAAGGAGCTTTAATGAGTGTATTTTACGGAGACCCGATATGGGAAAAACTTTTTTCATCGCGCAGTTGGGGCAAATATCCTTCCGAAGAAGCGATACGCTTTTTTATGTACGTCAAAAAACGCCTTGGCAAGGAATCCCCGAGGGCCTTGGACATAGGTTGCGGAAGGGGCGCGATATCATGGTTCATGGCTAAAAACGGCGCTGAAGTCAGCTCTATTGACGGCGCTCCATCCGCACTGAAAGACGTGAATTCCATCTTCAGGGAATTTAATGTTGACAGCACACCTGAAACGGTGCTTGGCGATATAACAAATCCGGCAAAATTTCTCAGCGGCAAATTCGACATTATGATTGATCATTATTCCATTTGCCATAATCACAGAGAAAAAGTAATAAACGCTTTTTCCGAATATTCTGGCCTTATGGATAAAGGCGGGTTCATTATGACATGCGGTTTCGGCAGTAAAACCACTGATTTCGGAAATGGAATGCATATTGCAGGGGATTCCTTTACAAACAGTCCAAATGGGGAAAACGGTACCATCACCTTTTTTACGAGGGATGAACTGGATTCCGTTTTGGAAAAAAGCGGTTTCAGCATAGAATATCATGAAAACATACTGATGGACAGGAATGGGGCCATAATCGAAAAAATGATAACAGCAGGAAGAAAAATATAATTATGAAAACAATCGGCGGTGAGATGGAACTCGGACAAGAAAATATCTTTAGTTGCGTTACTGATTCCGGGCGTTCCTCGCTGAAACTCATAGTGCGCGGCCTTCCTAAAAAAATGAAATACGCGCTTCCCGATTTCATCTGTTCTTCAGTCGTCGATGTTTTCAGAAAGAGCCATTCAGACTTTTCATTCTATAAAGTGAACGAGGACTTCTCGATAGATCGCGAAAGTCTCCGCAGAATAAAATTTGACGTGTTCTATTCAGTAAATTATTTCGGACAGAAAAATAATTATCTCTCAACAATCCGGAAAAATAAAATACTCCTTGAAGACAGCGTATTCCTTCCTGAACTGAAAAGACCGGAATACACCGGAGACTGGATTGCCTTCAACAGTTTCAGAAAGATTTCTCCTCTTGCCGACGGAAGCATAATCAATTCCACAATCGAACTCCGCGAAAATCTGATTAAAAAAGACGCCGCGCCTTTTTCAGGACTGAAATACAAGGCTAAAAACATCAAATACGAGTATATTCATTCAAAGGGACATTCGGAAAAAAAATACTTGGAACTCTTTGAGGAGGCGGAGAAAAAACTTGATGCGCAGGAAACGATATATGGCATCTCAGGCACTAGCCTTTTTAATCTGCTGGATTTTTATAAAAATCTGAAAGACGAAAATGCCGTCAGAAAAGGTAATTTTGAAATTCTGAATAAAAAACTGAAGTCAATGAGAATAGAAATAAATCCTGAATTTCCTTCGTTTTTTCCTCTGAAAGTGAACAGAAGAAACGAACTCAGAAAATATCTTTTTTCAAAAAAGATTTTTCTTCCCGTGCACTGGCCCGCTCCTGTCTGGCTGAAAAACGGGCTCTATGAAAAAATCATTTCAATACCGGTTGATTCGAGATATACTGCCGGAGATATGTCAGGAATAGTTGCTGCAATAAAGGCTTTCTATGAATAACGACCTGATACCCAAACACGGCGGTTTCCGAAACCTGCGAAGTTTTCAGACGGCGCAGCTGGTATATGACGGGACTGTGTTTTTCTGCGATAAATTTGTTGAAAAGCGTTCACGTACCCATGATCAGATGGTGCAAGCGGCAAGAAGCGGAGTCCAGAATATCGCCGAGGGAAGCCTCGCGT
The DNA here is from genome assembly GCA_001803225.1 of Lentisphaerae bacterium GWF2_44_16. Lineage (GTDB taxonomy): Bacteria > Verrucomicrobiota > Lentisphaeria > Victivallales > GWF2-45-14 > GWF2-44-16. Next base: position 15,556 of record MHBF01000134.1, read on the forward strand.
CGGCGACATCCAAAAAAACTGAGCTGAAGCTTACCGGAGTAGCCCGTGCCAGTCTTGGAGAACTGCTGCTGGATTATGAGGACTACCTGAGACAGCGTGGTCTGAAGCAGTGGACGAAAGACTCACCCGAAGCTCTGAGAACCCGTAAACTTTTGTCTGACCAGTCTGACATGTCCGACTGGTCTGACCTGTCGGACGAAAAATTTTCCAACATCATGATATGCCTTATCAACCAGGCAAGTTATCTGCTCTGGAAACAGATGCAGAGGCTTGAAGATGATTTTTTGCGCGAAGGCGGTTTCACGGAACGCCTTTACAATAAGAGAAAAGACTTCAGAAACGGCCTTTAGCCCAGTACGGCCTTCACATCTTCGAGACGGGCTTTTATAAGTCTGGGCTTGTTCGCGAAAGTGCCGCGAATGCCTTTGTCCGTCAGTTTGTCCTGATGATATCCCACTACCGCGTCCGGGTCTTTGAGCAGGTTGCCTGTGAGTATGCCCACTACTTTTTCATCCGGATGTATTATTCCGGCTTCGGCAAGTTTTTTAGCTCCGGCAACGGAACAGCATGAGGCAGGTTCCGCGCCTATGCCGGCCCTGTCTGTCATTGCTTTAGCGTCCATTATTTCCTGTTCGGATACCTGTTCCACAATTCCCTTGCTCCATTTAATGCCCCTGATGGATTTTTCCCATGAAACGGGATTTCCGATTTTGATGGCTGTGGCTATGGTGTCAGGGTCTTTGACAGCTTCGAAAGGAGTTTTGTTTTTCCACATGGTATAAAGAGGGTTTGCGCCGTCCGCCTGAATTACGGCGATTTTCGGGATTTTGGATATTATGCCGAGCTCATGAAGTTCCATCATGCCTTTGCTGAGTGCGCTGTTGTTGCCGAGGTTTCCGCCGGGGAGGATTATCCAGTCCGGGACTTCCCAGTCAAGCTGCTGGAGTATTTCAAATCCTATCGCCTTCTGTCCTTCGATGCGGAAGGGATTTACCGAGTTGAGCAGGTAGATTTTCATCTCGTTGCAGACTTCCTGCACCAGGCGCATGGCGTCGTCGAAATTGCCTTCTATCTGAAGCGTGATGCCGCCGTAGGCGAGTGCCTGGGCCAGTTTGCCGTAAGCGATTTTGCCGGAAGGTATGAATATCACCGAACGCAATCCGCAACATGCCGCGTATGAAGCCATGCTGGCGCTGGTATTGCCGGTGCTGGCGCAGGCTACCGAATTGGCGTTGAAAAGCATCGCGGCGCTTGTTCCGCAGGTCATGCCTCTGTCCTTGAAACTTCCGGTCGGGTTTTCGCCTTCGTGTTTCAGGTAAAAGTTTTTAAGCCCCGCGTATTCGCCCGCTTTTCCGGCGGGATAAAGCCGGGTATTGCCTTCCTGCCTTGTTACTATTTTATCATCGGGCGCGTCGAGCATAAGCTCTCTGTAACGCCAGACGCCCGAAGATTCAATGCCTTTTTTGAGGCCCCATCTTTTTTCCCAGAGCTTTTTCAGTTCCTGTCCGTCCAGAGCGTTCAGGTCCCTTTTTACGTCGAGAACGCCTCCGCAGTCGCAGAGGTATCTGATTTTGTCCAACTCATATTTTTTTGAACAATGTACGCATTCCAGCCATGAATTTATATTTTTCATTATTATCCTTAATTTAGCGTCTTGCTATTCTGGCAATGAAAACCACCCCGAATATCTGAAATACCACATTGGGTATCCAGAGAAGCATCTGGGGATGGTATTGAGGGTATGAAGTCAAAGCGTCGCAGACCATTACCAGAGAAAAATACACCCCGGCCAGTGCCACGCTCAGGAAAAGTCCTATGGACGTTTCCCTTCTGGAGGTCCTTATAGCGAGCGGCATTCCGAGAAGCATAAACGCTATCGGGGACAATGCCAGGGCTATTCTCTGATTGAGTTCGACTTCTATTTTAGTGGTGTCGATGCCGCGCCTTTTATCAAGAACGGCCCGCCCGAAAATTTCCTTGAAAGAAAGGTAATTTACTTCTTTCCCTATTTTTATCTTATTGAAATTAGTCCCGTAATCAATGGAAAAAGTCATCTGTTTGCTGAAAGTCCTTGCCGGATGATTGGAATCGCTCCTGCTGAATGAAACGACTGTAGCGTTATAAAGTATGATATTCAGGAGCTGTTTTTCCTTGTCCGTCTCAATTCTTCCTTCCGCCGCCGTTATGTCTTCTTCGACCCTTCCGGTCCTGCCCATCCTGAAAAGCTGTATGTCCTTAATCCCGTTTTCTCCGACTTTGTCATCTATGTAGATATGATTGTTTTCGAATTCGACAGGCCTGCCGGGTTCAAGGATGCTCAAAGGCTGGTCAACGCCTACCTTTGCCAGCAACCCCCTGGCTTTGTAAGTGCAGATGGGCGAAAGTTCCAGCTGGAGATAGAGGCAGAAGCATGTCAGAATAAAAATAATAATGATAATGGGCGATATTATCTGGAGTATGGAAATCCCGCACGCTCTCATGGCGGTAATTTCGCTGTCCGCCGACATGCGCCCGAAAATGAGCATTATCGTAACCAGCGCCGCCCACGGTATTGAGAGGGTCAATACCAGAGGAGAGATATAAAGGAAAAATTTTAAAGCCACGGTTATAGGCACACCGCGCGAAAGAAATTCAAATACCTTTATGAGCCTGGCGCCCATCATGCCGAAAGTTAATATTCCTATCGACATTATGAATGTTATTATAAAATTTTTAGTCACATATATGTTAAGAGTTTTCAACAGTATTCCTTTCAAAGTATCACGTAATCTACAACAGTTAATTAAAAATTACAGAACTTCAACTTTAAAATCTTCGTTTTGGAACGCGATTAGTTGAAGATACGCTCGGAATCTTGAGTGATCCGGCTTGCAGAGCATCTATTTTGTGTTATCTTTTCCTTATAATTTTCAATTCCTTGAACCAAGTTTAGCACAGGAGAAATTTATGAGTGTCAAAATTCAGGACCTGACGGACCATCTTGAAGAAAGTATGATGAAAGCCGAAGAGGCTATGCAAAATGATTTTGCCGCCATACGTACAGGCAAAGCTTCTCCGGCACTGGTCGAAAATATAAGCGTCAACTATTACGGTACTCCCACAAGGCTCAGAGAAATCGCGGGCATAACCGCTCCTGAAGCCCGCCTGCTTGTTATTCAGCCCTGGGACCCGTCTTCTCTTCAGGCAATTGAAAAAGCCCTCATGGCTTCAAGCCTCGGTATTTCCCCGGTCAACGACGGGCGTGTTCTCCGCCTGCCGATACCTGAACTCAGCGAAGAACGCCGTTCGATGCTTGCCAAACAGGTGAAAGCCAGGGCGGAAGAAGCAAGGGTCGCCGTAAGAAACATCCGCAGGGACGGCAACGAAGCCGCTAAAAAAGCTCAGAAAAATACCGAAATAACCGAAGACGACCTCAAAAATATGCTTGATGAAATACAAACGCTCACTGACAGATATATTAAAGAAGTCGATGAGTGCCTCCTCAATAAGGAAAAAGAATTGATGAGCATCTAACAGGACTGAGTATCGCTCAAGTTTCGGTAAATACTTGATAAAGAAGAGGTCTAAGATGCGCAATTGGCATTATGCCGTAAACGGCGAAAAAAAAGGCCCTGTCAGCGAAGATGAAATCATAAGCTTGATAGGCTCCGGGGAACTGAACAGCGAAACTCTCGTGTGGACTGAAGAATTCACTGAATGGAAAAAACTCTCCGGTGTCAAAGATGTTTTTTCCGTTCCGGTAATGGTAAAAGCTCCGGAAAAACAGCTTTCTCCGGCCTTGGCTCTGGCTTCGATGATACTCGGCATATTGAGCATTGTATGTTTTGGCCCGTTGCTTGCCGTACCCGGCCTGATACTCGGCATAATTGCCATGGTGATGATAAAAAAAGGTACTGCCTCCGGAAAAGGTTTCGCCATTGCCGGAATCGTAACTTCCCTGATAAGCATTGTTCTGGCTGTCATATTTGTGGTGCTGATGTTTCTGATAAGTCTTTCTCCCGCCCTTAAAAACGCCATAGAAAAAGTAAAAAACAGCGGCGCATACAATTCTCAGGTTATGGAGGGTGTATCTTATTCCGGTTCCGATTGGAAAAACAATTAAAATCAGAATGACATATCTCAGGAATCTACAGATTATAAAAAGGTATTGAAATGGAAAACTGGTATTATTCTGTGGATGGCCCAGAAATCGGCCCGGTCACTAAAGATGAAATCATAAGATTAATAAATTCCGGTGAAATCACAGACGAAACTTTGTTGAGAACAGAAGAATTTACAAAATGGAAAAAACTTACTGAAATTAAGGATGCATTTTTCGTTCCGGTAACGCTGGAAAAAAATCTTTCTTCCGCCCTGGCCCTTACTTCAATGATACTGGGCATATTGAGTTTTATATGTTTCGGCCCTTTCTCGGCAATACCCGCCTTAATACTTGGCATAATAGCTCTTGTGAAAATAAAAAAAGGTATTGCCGGAGGAAAAGGCTTTGCCATTACCGGCATTATAACTTCCGTGACAAATATTAGTTTATTGATAGTGTTTGCCATAAGCCTGTTTCCCGAGATAGGCGGTGCTCGGAAATATCCAAGGAGAATAAGCTGTGCAAGCAATTTGAAATCAATAAGTATTGCCTTGAGGCAATATGCACTTGATTATGATGGATATTTTCCTCCTTATGACGATGCGGCGGGTTTGGAAATTCTCAGAAAAAATAGTTATCTTGACGACTACAAGATTTATACATGTCCTTCGACAGATACCAAAATACCGCTTTCAGGACAGCCGCTGAGAGAAGAAAACGTAAGCTACCATTACAAAGGTGGATATACGGAGAAAGACAGTTCAGATTTGGCCATACTCTGGGATAAAGACGGAAATCATACAAAATATGGGAATATACTTTTCCTTGATGGTCATGTTATGGGTTATTCCGGCGCCGATTGGAAGAAAAACATAAGATCTAAATGACATGGGAAAAAGATTTATTACTGTTATTATTATTATCGCGCTTGTGGCATTTGCCATCAGGCTTTCCGTCTGCCGTGAACTGTGCGTTAATGATCCGCAGGTCGCTATGCCATCAAACGTCACCGACATGGCTACATACATGGATTGCGCCCGGAAAATAATGAGCGGGGAATATTCCGGGGAATTTTATTATCAGCCTTTTTATTATGCGGTATTTCTGCCGCTGGCGCATCTGATGTTTGGCAAATCAATATGGGCTGTGCTGATAATGCAATCCCTGGCAGGGGCGCTGACTGTTTATATCGCCGCGATAATTTCCGCGCGGATATGGGGCAGGGTTGCGGGCATCGCAACAGCGTTATTGATGACTTTTTCGGCGGCGCATATTTTTTATACGCCATATATGCTGCTGGAGGTTCTTCAGGGCTTTTGGATAATCCTGCTCCTTTACGAACTCATGAACGCCGTGAAGTACAAAAAATGGATTTACTGGGTGCTTTGCGGACTTATCGCGGGAATGGCGATACTTACGAGAGGAAACGCGTGGTTTTTTGTTCCTCTCCTTATAGCGGCGGCATTTTATTCGGTCAGGAGAAGACCGGGTTTTCCGGCGAAAATCCTTCCCGTCATTATCCTCATTGTTTTTATATTGCTCCCGCAGTTGCCGTTTATAATACATAATACAAAAGTTCTTGGGAAGCTGAGCGGGCCATCGACGGCCTCTGCCGCCGTTCTCGCTCTCGGCAATACTCCCGAAGCCCCGCCCGGCGGCAGAAACCCCGGCCTCGGCCCCGGCCCCATGGAATACCCCCTCAGCTATCATATATGGATGAAAAAGAAAGATGAAATTTCTATTCCCTCACAGATTCTGAAATGGTTCAGGGAAGAGCCTCTGGCCTTTATCGAACTGACATTCAGAAAAATGCTGCTTTTCTGGGATTACCGCGAAATTCCCAACAATATCGCCTTTGAAAGCAACGCGCTGAAAAGTCCTCTGCTGGGAATATTGGGCTTCATTCCAAGTTCCGTCATTATTTCGCTGGCGATAGCGGGAATGCTTTTTTTTCTTAAGGCGGCAATAAAAAAATTTAATATCTTCATACTTTTTTATTTTGTGATTGCGTTCTGGCTGGCTGTTTCGGCGTTTTACATTCTGGCGCGTTTCAGAGTGCCGGGCATTCCGCTTCTCAGCGTTTTCGCCGGAGGCTTTTCAGGATACATTGTTTATTATCTCAGAAAGCGCGGATTTGAAAAATTTTTAAGGAAGTCCCTGCCGCCTCTTTTTTTCGGGGTAATGATATGTTTCAGTTTTTATGAAATATACAGAACTTGTTTTGAAGCTCCTCTCATGCGCCTTGCCAGACCGAATGGAGTAAGCGTTGAAATCTCTCCGACGGAAAAAATGATTCTCGACAACGGCCCTTTTACTTTCGGAGGATGGACGCTTTACAAAGCTCCGGAAGGGGCAGTCATAGAGAAAAAATTCTCTGACGTCGCTAACGGCAATTATAAAAACGCGAAGCTGTCTTTAAGCCTTTTCTGGGAAAATCCCGGCACTGCGGAATTCATTATAAACGGTGAAAAGAAAAGTGTTAAATCCGATAAGACCGGTATGATGGAACATGAATTTGATATTCCTTTCCCGAAGGACCTGAATGTCAGGATACAAACATTGTCCATGAAGAATGCCTCATTCGGTTTCGATACGCAGCGCGATTACAGGAGAACTCTAGTGAACGGGGAAGATATAGGTGCCGAGCTCATCTGCCGTATATTTTGCTTCAAATGAATGTTGCGCATTGTTAAGGATCAATAATTTCGTAGTAGGCTGACATCTTTTGCGTAAAGTACGTCATGTTCTCGGTATCAAAGTGTGACGGGGCATTTGAATGCCCGTCAACATAAAGCATCGGAATTCTGTTCTTGTGGTTTGGCAAGATATGCGTTCCATCTTCCGTAAACGAACTGGCCCTCTGCGAATAATTGTCCTTGTCACATTGTCCGGCATTGAAAATATAATTGCTTTCCTCGACGAGAATAATTTTAGAAGGCCCTGAAAGGCTTTTGGCGAAATCGGAATCGTGCCAGCTTCCCAGCCTGTCATCTCCGCTGAGTCCTTTCTCTATGTTTTTGAGATAGATTTCCCTGCAATTCAAGGCGTAGGAAAATTCACTCTGTCCGCCCCGTTCAATCGGACAGGTATAACATTTTCTCTCGCCCGGGGTATTTCCCAGAGTGTACATCCAGCCGCAGGCGTCCTCCCATTGATAGCCGTGTCCGGCTGGAGCGTAATACCCCGCGTTTTCGCCGACATAGGACACTATAAGTTTATTTATCTGAGATAGATTTCCCTGGCATTTTGTTATCTGCGCCTTGCCCTTGGCAGATATCAGCGACGGCAGGAGAATGCCCATGAGAATGCATATTATGGATATCACAACCAGGAGCTCGACTAAAGTAAAAATAAAATTCCTGAACATATTATATTTTTCCTTTCAGCGGCAAAAAACAGGCTTTAATATAGAGATGCCGAAACGTCTGTTTTTGTTTGTCGGAAATCTTTAATATAATAGAATTCTTCTTTTTAGCTTTTCAATTTTTTTGTTATATTTGTTTGAAATATTGAGAATAGTAATTATTATTAATTTTAGAAAAATTTGATATTTGATTTTTCGGGAATAACTTTAAAGCAAAGAATGAGGAGATTGGAAATGAGCACACTTGTAACGAGACCGGCACCGGATTTTACCGCGAAAGCGGTATTGGCTAATAACACCTTTGGGGATTTTACGCTTTCAGCCTTAAAAGGTAAATACGTATTGCTTTTCTTTTATCCGCTGGATTTTACATTTGTATGTCCCTCTGAAATAATAGCTTTTGATAAAAAAATAGAAGAGTTCAGAAAAAGAAATACCGAAGTGGTAGCTGTTTCAGTGGATTCTGAATTCGCGCACTTCGCGTGGAAAAACACTGAGAGGAAACAGGGCGGCATAGGCAATGTGCAGTTTCCGCTGGTTGCCGACATTACCAAGAGCATATCCAAAGCCTATGGCATTCTCATGGATGACGCGGTGGCCCTGCGCGGGCTTTTCCTGATAGACAGGCAGGGGATTGTCCGGCACGCGCTTGTAAACGATTTGCCGCTGGGACGCAACGTCGATGAAGCCATAAGGATGGTTGACGCGCTTCAGTTTTTTGAGGAACACGGGGATGTATGTCCGGCAAACTGGAGGCCTGGCGAAGAAGGAATGAAAGCTTCATCCGAAGGCGTAGCGGAATATCTGGCGAAACATTCATAATGTGCAGGTTTATAACCTGCTCGTCTTTTAAAACGTAATTTTTAGTGAAGGATTTTTCTATGGGAGAAAACCCTATCGGCTGGAGAGGCGGCTTTTGCGTTGAAGTCAGTCCCGTTCCAAACACACTGGTTATTTTCGGGGCATCCGGAGATTTGACTCACAGAAAGCTTATTCCCGCTCTTTTCAGTCTTTACAGGAAAAAACTCTTTCATGAAAAATCCAGAATAATCGGCTGCGCCCGCACTCTCATGGACGATGACGCTTTCAGAGAGAAAACAAGGCAGACACTGAAAGTTTTCTGCAACGGCAAATGTGATGAGAAAAAACTTGAGGAATTCCTGAAAAAAGTTTTCTATGTTTCCGGCCCTTATGACGATACCAGCACATACAAACGGATTTCAGAGCGGATAGAAGGGATTGAAGAAGAAATTGCCTGTCCGAACGCGGGAAGGGTTTATTACCTTTCAACCCCCGTCAATCTTTACGGGACTATTGTCGAATGTCTCGGAGAAGCCGGACTGGTAACTGAAAACTACGAAGGCCTCCCTTGGAGAAACGTCATCATTGAAAAGCCCTTCGGCCATGACCTCGAAAGCTCCAAGAAACTTGACCGCGAACTCAGGCTGATACTTCAGGAGAGACAGATCTACAGGATTGACCATTATCTCGGCAAGGAAACCGTGCAGAATATCCTGATGATGCGCTTTGCCAACAGAATATTTGAGCCGATATGGAACAATCACTACATTGAAAACGTTCAGATTACAGTAGCCGAATCGATAGGGGTCGAACACAGGGCGGGGTATTATGAACAGGCCGGACTGCTGAGGGATATGTTTCAGAATCACGTGCTTCAGATGCTTGCTCTCGTCGCGATGGAGGCCCCGCCGTCCTTTGAAGCCAATAAAGTGCGCGATGAAAAAGTCAAACTCCTTTCATCCATCAGGCCTTTTAACAAAGACAGGATTTTTGAAGACATTGTCAGGGCACAGTACGCGCCTGGGATAATTGACGGCAGGGAAGTGCCGGGATATCGGCAGGAGGAGGGCATAAATCCTGAGTCAATGATTGAAACTTATGCGGCGGCACGGCTTTTTATCGACAACTGGCGCTGGCAGGGGGTTCCATTCTATCTGAGGTCCGGCAAGCGGATGAAAAAAAGACTGAGCGAAATAGTTATAACATTCAAAAGGGTGCCGCATTCCATTTTTATTCCGATAAGGGCACAGGACCTCGCGCCGAACGTGCTGGTGCTGAATGTTCAGCCGGAAGAGGGTTTGGCGCTGACAATACAGGCAAAACAGCCGGGCCCGAAGCTCTGCATGGGAGGCCTCACCCTTGACTTTAAGTATGATGAAGTTTTCAAAGGCGAAAAACCTGAAGCTTACGAACGCCTTCTCCTTGACTGCATGCTGGGGGATCAGACACTTTTCATAAGAAGCGACAACATAGAAAACGCATGGTCGTTGCTGACTCCGGTACTTGACGCATGGCAGAATAGTTCCGATGAAAAAAGCGCCGGACAATTATACAAATACAGCTCAGGCTCCTGGGGCCCGGAAGAAGCGGACGACCTTATGTATCGCGACGGCTATTCCTGGCGCAATCCGGATTAAACTTCTCCGACTGAAACGGCGGGATTTTCACTGAGAAGAGAATTTACCGCGTGAATAAGCTCATGGCCTTTGAACGGCTTTTCCATGAAGATATCGGGCTTGGCCTCCTTAAAGGGAAAATTCTCGCTTGCCGACATGGCTATCACATTTATCTCAGGATAATTTGACTTCAGTTCATTAATGACGTCTTCTCCATTCATCTCGCCGGGCATGAAAATATCGGTTATGACGATTGACGGCTTATTCTGTTTGAGGAGTTCGAGGGTTTTATCGCCGTTTTCGGAGAGGATTACATTATGGCCTTCGTGTTCGAGGATTTTTTTGAGAAGCATTCTGATGAAATTCTGATCGTCGCTTACAAGTATATCGGCCATTTATTCATCCTTTCAGTCGCCTAAACATATTCCGATGCTCCGTGCGCTTTTTATCCAGGGGTGGTCATGAGGTATGGATTTGCGTTTTCCTACGACATCTTTGAGGGGGACGGCTTCAACCTTGTCGCCTTTAGAAGCTACCATTACGCCGAACTTTTTTTCCTCTATAAACGAAGCGCACGCGGTACCGAGTTTGGTCGCGAGCAGGCGGTCGGCCGCGGAAGGCGTACCGCCGCGCTGGACGTACCCGAGTATCGTAACACGTGATTCCAGCTTTGTCAGTTCTTCAAGCTGCTGTGATATTTTAAGGGTATGGTCCACTCTGCGGTTCTGTATCTTCGTCAGTTTTTCCTCGGCTTCGCTTCTCTCATCTTTGTCTTTGGCGTGTTCCATCATTTTCACTATTTTCTGAAGGTCTTTGGCCTCGTCTTTTGACATGGCGCCTTCGGCGGCGGCGACAATGCTGAAATGTTTTCCGTAGCGTCTTCTCTGCCTTATGGCTTCGGCGACTTTTTCCATGTCATAAGGTATTTCAGGTATAAGTATGACGTCGGCCCCGGCCGCGACCCCGGCGCCGAGGGTCAGCCATCCGGTCCTGTGTCCCATGACTTCGACGACCATTATCCTGTGATGGCTGTAGGCTGTGCTGTGGAGGCGGTCAATGGCTTCAGTGGCGATTCCCAGAGCTGTATCAAAACCGAATGTAACATCTGTCATGGCCACGTCGTTATCTATGGTTTTTGGCAGGGTTATTATGTTGAGTCCCTGCTCCATGAGACGGAATGCGTTTTTCTGTGTTCCGCCTCCGCCCATGCATACGAGGGCATCCATGTGGTGCTTGTGATAGGTTTCGATCATTACGTCAGTCATGTCCAGCACTTTGTTGCCTATCTGCATTTTGTGGGGCTTGTCGCGGCTGGTACCCAGAATTGTGCCGCCAAGCGTCAGTATACCGGACAAATCCTCGGCATTGAGCGCGATTGTGCGGTTTTCCATAAGTCCCCGGAAGCCGTCATAAAAGCCTATTACATTCATCCCATAGCTGGTCTGGGCGGCTTTTCCGACACCGCGTATGGCGGCATTTAATCCCGGACTGTCTCCGCCTGCCGTAAGTATGCCTATGCATTTACCCATATAGTCAATCTTTCAGTTTCATTTGTAAAAATAGCGGTTTTATCGCATAAAAGGAACCGCTTTTCCTTGAAAATATAATAAAAAAGAAGATATTCAAGTAAGAAAATAAAGGCTTGAAGCTTCAAGCCTAAAAAAAGGAGCGTGAAATATGGCAACTGTACCTGGTGCTGAAAGAAAAGTAGCCGCGGGAGTCTGTGGAATTCTGCTTGGCGGGCTCGGAGTTCATAAATTTATTCTCGGCTACACAATGGAAGGCCTGATAATGCTTCTGGTGTCCGTACTTTCATGCGGCATTCTCGGGGTTGTAACCTCAATCGTAGGGCTTATAGAGGGCATAATATATCTGGCAATGCCTGACGACAAATTTGTCGAAACATACATTACCAACAAAAAAGGCTGGTTCTAAGAGGGCCGTCGCCGCTTTTCGTACCCCTCTCTGATTCCTGTTGAGAGGGGGAACATTTTTTTAAGATTTCTTATTTTTTTTGAGTAAACTACTTCACGGCAGTGCAGGACATCTGTATTTCCCTGCGCCAGAATATGAAAGTGGAAGACATCCATTCGTTTTCTTTTCTGGTCTGGATATCAATAACCTTTGTCGCGCCGAGTTGTTTTGCCTGTGCCGAAACCATATCCATTACACCGCCGAGATGGACTTTATCGTTGAACATTACTGTTGACCCGGGAGAAGTGGTACTGCCGGTGAAAAACGGAATGAAATAAAACAGATACCATCCGTAAGTAGAGCCCACAATGTGAGCGACTGGAACAGACGGGCTTTCCGTTACCTGAAGAGCGTTAAACCTGTTTGTACTTTCAACGCTTGAGCAGCCGGTGAAAATTACCGCCGCAACCGTTAATGCCCCGGCAAGGATAATTTTTTTCCACATAATAAACCCCTTGAGTTAAGCGGAATGATATCCCGCATTTTTTTAAAAATTCGCATATATTAAATTAGCAGGTAGAATACCTGCACTCCGTGAAAAAACTCCGCTTTTTCCGGAGGCGAAGCCTCATTTATAATGTCGCTCCGCGACCCGCTCATTTCATTGCGGCAGAAAAAAATAAAAACTGATAACAATTTCCTATACGATTAAATTAACATTTAATGAAATCTTATTCAATGAATTTACTGGATATTAAATTTCTTTCGGGTAGGCCGAAAATACCTTTTTCCCTGACTCCGCCGAGATTTCCTTCCATGAAGAAACGTCAAAATCAATGCAGAGAATGGCGCAGGTTGAAAGGCTTTCAGCATGGTTGGGAAGAAGAAAGGCCGCAAAGAAGGAGAAGCCGGGATTATGACCGAAAAGCATTACGCTGGAATATTTATCCCCAAGTCCGGAAACCAGCTCAATAAGGTCTGAAACATCGGCTTCATATATATTTTCATCTTTCAGGATTTTGTCTCTGGAATAGCCCATTTCTTTCGCGAATATTTCGGCGGTGCTCACTGACCTTAATGCTGGGCTTGATATCATGAGTTCCGGAATGTGCCCGTTTTCAGCCAGATATTTTCCCATGGAGGGCGCGTCGCGGAAACCTCTCTTGTTCAGGGGCCTCTCAAAATCCGGGAGAGAGTGGTCGTCCCAGCTGGATTTAGCATGTCTTACAAGATAAAGCCTTTTCATTACGGTCGGTCCCATATTCATGACAGTTTATGATCAGGGATGTATCCACAGACGAGTTTTTTCACTGCTTCTACATCGTTTTTAAGTATTAAAATTCTGACTTTTTCAACATCAACCGCCAGTGATGAGGCCCCGTTTTTCTTTACCACATAGATGCGCTCTGAAGAAGTTTTTTCAGCTTTTTCATCGGCTGAAAACAATTCTTCATATTCTTTTTCACCTGGCCGCATGCCGACGATTTTTATTTCTATGTCTTTTCCTGGAATCAGTCCGGAAAGCTCTATAAGCCTTTTTGCCATATCGTAAATCTTCATCTGTTCGCCCATTTCCAATACCATTATTTCCCTGTTGCCGCCGATGGCGCCGGCTTGCAGGACAAGGTCAACGGCCTCCGGTATGGACATGAAATAACGTGTAACCGTCCCTGTAGTTACAGTTACGGGACCGCCATCCCTTATCTGCTGTTTGAAAAGAGGAATGACGCTTCCGCTGCTGCCGAGGACGTTTCCGAAACGGACAACAACAAACTCCGTGGAAGACTGAGGCCGTTCAAGGATGACTTTTTCCGCGAGTCTCTTAGTGGCCCCCATAATGCTGGTGGGACGGACGGCTTTGTCTGTTGAAATGAGCACCACCCTTTTGACGCCTGATTTTTCGCAGCAATCGGCAAGGGTCGCGGTGCCGATGACGTTTGTGCCGAAAGCCATCAGAGGGTTTTCCTCCATAAGCGGAACATGCTTGAAAGCCGCCGAATGATAAACTATGTCTATGCGATGCTCAGAAAGGGCCCTTGAAATATTTTCTTCAGACCTGATATCACCGATAAAGTTTACAAGTTGAAGCTGAGGATATTCCGAAGAAAGTTTCCTGTTTATCTCATAAAGGTTGAATTCGGAAAATTCAAAGAGGACAAGTTTAGCCGGCTTATAAGCGGCAATCTGGTGACAGAGCTCGCTGCCGATACTGCCGCCCGCGCCTGTGACCATGATGTTTTTGTCTTTCACGAAAAGATTAACTTCCGTTCTGTCAAGCTTGACGGGTTTGCGGCCGAGCAGATCCTCTATTTCTACTTCTTTTATATGCGAAACGCTTATATGGCCATCGGCTATATCTGAATAAGCCGGTACCATGCGGAGAGCGCACTTTGTTTCCCTTAGTTCAAGGTCATCCATTATTTCGCGGATGGATGCGGGTGTCGAGTACGGCGGCAGAAGGAGTATTTCAGAGGCGCGATGTTTTTTTGCGCATTTCGCGGCGCTGGGCGGTTCGCCAAGCACGGGTACGCCCCTTATGGTATGCCCGATTTTAACATCTTCGCACAAAGCCCCTATGATTTTTCTTCTGCTGGACATTGAGGAAAAAGCATATATCAGACTGTTTACGTTTTCCATGTTTCCTACTATGAGCGTTCTCAAGTTTTGTACACCTGTCGCTTTAGCGGCATATTCCCTTATGATTCTCATCACAACCCGCTTGCCGGACATGGTCAGAAAGCAGATAAGAAAATCTATAAGTAGCACATTCAGCGAAAACCCGGGGAAATAACTGGAACGGTAAAAGCTCACTATGCCTAGCAATATAATACTGGCTATGAGGTTGGCAAAAAATATTTTCAGCAGATCGGTAATGCTCACATAACGCCACATGCCCTCGTAAAGGCGAAAAACCAGGAATATTATGAATTTCACCAGCACCGCCAGCAGTATTACTTTGGGCAGGTAATTGACTTCAGGGGTGTGAAACGAAAAATCATGCCTGAAATAAAAGGCCAGTACTATGGACAGTATTACTGTGAAAACATTGGAAAGAGACACAAGCAGGCTTCTTACGGGAATTAAGAATTCAATTATATCTTCAAGCCAATCGTTTATTTCGAGAATTAAACTGTTCTTTGTTTTATCAGATGCCAAACCAATATTCCTTATTTATAATTGAACAAAACATTAAAATTGCACCAAAAACGTAAAATTACAACGCCGCTATTTTACGAACAGCCTCACATATTCTGTTAATTTCACCTTCAGTGAGGCCGGGATAGAGCGGAAGTGACATTGTCTGTTCAAAAATTTTCGAGGCTGTGGGAAAATCTTTTTCCTTAAAGCCGTAATTTTTCTTATAATAAGGGTGCATGTGAAGCGGCATGTAATGAACGCTTGTGCCTATTTCGTACTCCTTCATCTTCTCAATGAATTCATTCCTCCCGGTTTTTACTGTTTTTCCGTCAATTCTTATGGGATACAGATGCCACGAATGCTTCCTGTCAGCTTTTTCAACAGGCAACGTTATGCCGGGTATCCCGGAAAGCCTCTCTGAAAAAGTGGCGGATATTTTTTTTCTTTCCTCCCAGAACCTGTCTGCTTTTTTAAGTTGATGAATACCGATGGAAGCCGCGGTGTCAGGCATGTTGTATTTGAATCCGGGGGCCGTTATCTCATAGTACCAGCTCCCCGCCTTTGTGAATCTTTTCCATGCGTCCTTGCTTATTCCATGTAGGCACATGACCCTCATTCTGTCCGCCCATTTTTCATTGTCGGTAAGGGCCATACCGCCTTCACCAGTGGTAATTGTCTTGTTGGCGTAAAACGAGAAACACGCTATGTCCGCGCTTCTTCCCGCCATCTGCCAGTCTCCTTTTTCATCCTTGTAATAAGCCGGACAGCAGTGCGCGCAGTCCTCCACCATTTTCAAATCATATTCCCCGCAAAGCTTGCGTGCCTCTATTACGTCTGCCACCTGTCCGCCGAAATGCACAGGTATAATGGCCCTTGCCCTGCCGTGTTTTTCAGGGAGACCTTTGACTTTTTTGCCTTTTTTAATCCTCCTGAGTATTTCCGCCGCGTCTTGCATGTTCATGCAGAAATCATCCTCATTGCAGTCAACGAGCACGGGAATGGCGTTGAAATATCTCACGACCTCGGCGGTAGCCGCGAAAGTCATTGCGGGGACCAAAACTATTTCGTTTTCTTTGAGCCCGACTGCTTCCAGGGCCAGATGAAGGGCTGCCGTGCATGAATTCATGGCGACAGCGTATTTTGCCCCCATATACGAAGCAAAATCAGTTTCGAACTGTTTGCTTCTTTTGCCGGTAGTCAACCATCCCGATTCAAGACATTCCGTTACTTCCCGTATTTCCTCTTTGCCTATTGAAGGTCTGAAGAAGCTTATGAAACTGTCATTACCGCTCATATTTAAAATCTTTCTCTGTTTTAATGGAATCTGTTTAATTTAATTTAAAAAATTAAAATTAAAACCTTAAAAGCCGAACTTCGTCTGTTCTGGAGTACGATTTAGAATATAAATGAAAAGGATAAATAAGAATGGTGCGCCCGTAGGGATTCGAACCCAAAACCTCCTGGTTCGTAGCCAGACGCTCTATCCAGTTGAGCTACGGGCGCATCCGAAACTGCCATATCAGACAGCCGAATACATTATACCGTATATCAAAAGCGTCAAGCATAAGTTCCAATAAAATTGTTAAAATAGAGCTTGAAAAACTTTACTCATATGATACTTTACAGACTTTTGCGTTTCCGGAAAATGCCTTGCAGTAGCATGGCAGACGCTTTGAGCGTATATCTTTTCCGGATTATAATTTAACACAAGGTATCTTCACGGTTGATATGCCGGAGTAAAGGTATCGACAAAGAACATGGAGAATTAAGATGGCTAAAATCACAATCCAGGACCTCATGGAAGCGGGCGTTCACTTCGGGCACCAGACAAAACGCTGGAACCCCAAGATGAAAGCGTTCGTCTACGGCGCTAAAGACGGTATCTCAATTATCGACCTTACCAAGACAATTCGTCAGATTGGCGATGCCTGCAATTTTCTCCAGAGAGTCGTCATGAACGGCGGAATGGCCCTCTTTGTCGGTACTAAACGTCAGGCCCAGCAGCTCGTCAGAGAAACTGCTGAAAAAACAGGCATGTACTTTGTGACGGAACGCTGGCTCGGCGGTACTCTCACAAATAATATTACTATCCGCAAAAGTATTTCAAGGATGAACGAAATCGATAAAATAGCGGCAGCTCCCGAAACCGCCGCAATGAAGAAAAAAGAGCTTATTTCCCTGACACGTAAAGCTACGAAACTTCATCGTGACCTTGACGGTATAGCAACTATGAAAAGGCTTCCCGATGTTCTCATTATCGTTGATGTATGTCATGATAATATAGCTGTCCGCGAGGCAGTAAAACTCGGAATTCCAATAATAGGCATTGTTGATACCAATGCTGATCCGGAAAGTATTAATTATCCGATAGCAGCCAATGATGACGCTGTCAGATCTATTAAAATAATAGTGGACCTCTTTTCCGATGCCATCGGAGTCGCTTCTGAAATCTACCAGAAGAGAGTCATTGAAGAACGCGCCAAAGCCGAAGCTGAAAAAGCCGTCAGAGACGCGGAAGCCAGGGAAAGGGCTGAAAAGGCAAGGGAAAGAGCTAAGACTGAAAAGAAAGATAAGCCCAGAGAACTCAGGGACAAAAAAGATAACAGGCCTTTCGAAAAGAAAAAAGCCCCTCTGAAAAAGAAAGAAGGAGGCGAAGCTGAAGTATCGGCCCCCGCCGCTCCTGAAGTAAAAGAAAAAGCTCCCGTTAAAAATGAAGCTCCAGTAGTGGAAAAAGCTCCCGAAGTAAAAGCTCCCGCGAAAAAGGAAGCTCCGGTAGCGGAAAAGGCAGCCGAAGTAAAGGCCCCCGCGAAAAAGGAAGCTCCGGTAGTGGAAAACGCAGCCGATGCCCCAAAAAAGGCCAAGACAACTAAAAAAACTTCTTCAGCTAAAGACACCAAAGACACTAAAGAGAAGAAAGAAAAAAAAGAAGTTAAAAAAGATAAAGACGCTAAATCCGAATAAGGTTTGATCTCATATATTTACAGGAGAATTTATTGTTATGGCTAATATAACAGCGGAAATGGTAAGAGACCTGCGCGATAAGACAGGCGCGGGTATGATGGATTGCAAAAGGGCCCTTGTCGAATCAAACGGTGATTTACAGGGTGCTATTGACGCCTTGAGAAAATCAGGCATAGCCAAGGCCGAGAAAAAGTCCGGCAGGGCCACCAAAGAAGGCAGGGTCATATCCTGTCTCGATGGAAATAAAGGATCTCTCGTTGAAGTGCTTTGCGAAACAGATTTTGTATCGACAAATGAGAAATTCACCGGCTTTATAAAATCAGTTTCTGAAAAAGCCCTTTCTTTTTTCTCCGACAACGGCGATATATCCGATAAGCTTCAGGAAGCTGAAAAAGATGTTGTTGTATCAATGATTTCCACCATCGGCGAAAATATGCAGATACGCAGGGCCGTAAGATGGGAAAGCAAAGGCGTTGTAGCTTCCTACCTGCACATGGGCGGCCGCATCGGCGTCATGATTGACGTGGAAGGCGAATGCGACAAAACCCTCCTGCATGAAATATGTATGCATATCGCGGCTTTCAAGCCTCAGTATATTTGCGCGGGAGATGCTCCTGCCGAAATTATTGAGAAGGAAAAAGGAATCATGAAAGCCCAGCTTGCGGGAAAACCCGCCGAGATGCTTGAAAAAATCGTCATGGGAAAAATCAACAAGTGGTATTCCGAAGTATGTCTCATGAAGCAGCCTTGGATAAAGGACGACAAGACATCGCTTGATAAAGTAAATTCCAAAATAAAAGTAAATCGTTTTGTCCGCTGGGAAGTCGGCGAGGAAATCTGATTTATTGACTGTCAAGTTTTTCAAATATCTATACGGCGCGTAAAAAACGCCGTATTTTTTTTATCTGGAAAAGTAGTACGGCTGTCTGCTTGATATGTTGAGGTTTGGAAAAACTGGAGGCGTGGACCGGATTCGAACCGGTGAGTAAGAGTTTTGCAGACTCCCGCCTTACCACTTGGCTACCACGCCTTGTATTCGCAGTTGAAGTGTGTAAAATAACCCGTACTGTAAATTTTTCCAGCCCCGCAATGATTTTTATTGATAAACTATTTTCTCTGAAAGGTGATCGGAATGGATGATATAATCTATTGCTGCAAAATAACGGACATGTCGGAAAATTCCGATATTCTCCCAGAGTTTTTTAACGCGTTTGACCTTGAATTCAGCACATGGAATAATCCGGGAGAAAAAATTGCCTGGCACACTGTTTATTCCAAAAACAGTGAAAAGGCGTGTGAAGCGGAAAAAATAATAATAGACCATATCGCCGAATGGAAAGAATACGGGATAAACATCGCTGAAACTCAACTCCTTCAATTGAAAAAAGAAGACTGGAGCGAGGTTTGGAAAAAGTATTTCAATATTCAGCATATTTCCGAAAGGCTTGTCATCAAACCGAGTTGGCTGGAGTTTACTCCTTCACCTGAACAGGTAGTTGTGGAGCTCGACCCCGGCATGAGTTTCGGTACGGGCCAGCACCCGACGACTGTTTTCTGCCTGCGCATGATTGACAGGCTCTCGGAAAACGCCTCCGCTAAAAGCTTTCTTGACGCCGGATGCGGTTCCGGCATTCTCTCTATAGCCGCCTTCAAGCTCGGTTTTTCCAGAATCTCCGCTTTCGACATAGACCCGGATGCCGTTAAAGTCGCAATGGAAAACTTCGACAAAAACAATATCAGCGAAACTGATGTCCTGATAAAAACCTCAGGAATCAAAGAATTCGCCGCGCTTAATCTGCAATACGATGTAATAGCGGCTAACATACTGGCCCCTGTGCTCATGGAAAATAAAGACATCCTCCTTTCAATGCTCAAAACAAACGGTTTCCTGATACTCGCCGGAATTCTTTCAATTGAATACGGAGAAGTCAGAGATTTTTTCCTCAATTCAGGCTGTACGGAGGAATACGTTCAATCCGAAAGAGAATGGACCGGCGGCCTTTTCAGGAAAAAGGTCAATTGAAAAAGTAAACGCACGTTTGTCAGGTTAAACGCACGTTACCTCGGAAAAGGAGTGCGTTTAGTTTGACAAACGGGTAAAAAAGGATTGTTTTTTTCATTTCAAGAGATGAGAATGCCTGCTCTTTGTGCGTTTAGTCTGACAAAAAGGGCAATACAATCCCCGGGCGTTACGCTCATTCAGTTTTTCGGACATACTAAACGCACGCCCTGTATTCTGCTCAAATTATTTATCGGCAAAGTATCACACCTTTTGTG
>MHBF01000135.1:0-3319 GCA_001803225.1 Lentisphaerae bacterium GWF2_44_16
GGAGGCTGTCCCGGTAAAAAGGCGGTTTCAAGAGCAAGTCTTATGGTTGAAAGAGGAGCGGAAGCCATCGTTTTCGCATCATGTATTTCAAAAGGAAATCCTATAGCTTTTCCATGTCCGCATTTTGAACAGATGAAACTCGCGGTCTCAAAAAAACTGGGGCCTAAAATTAAAATTATTGAATATACTCATTAACCATTAATATTTAACAACAGGATGAAAAATGAATTTTTTACCGGAAGAAATCTGCAAAGCATGGGCCAACCGCGATAAAGTGACTATTCTCGCAACCGCAGGCGAAAGTAATCTGCCCAACGTGATATACGTCACCTGCGTGGAATTGTATCAGAGTAAAAAGATAGTCATTGCCGACAATTATTTTGACAAGACACGCAAAAATATCCTCGCCGGCTCTAAAGGCTCCTTCCTTTTTAAAACCAGGGAAAATAAAACCTATCAGATAAAAGGCTTTTTTGAATATGTGACAGAGGGCGAAATTTTTGATTTTATGAAAACATGGAACCCTTTAAAACATCCAGGACATGCCGCGGCCATTCTCAATCCGGAGGAAATATATTCCGGCGCTGAAAAACTTTATTAAGACTATGGACACATTGATATGAATGATTTTAATGAAAGCGATGTTTCCCTGACTATACTTAAATCATATTTCGGGAAACTTGAAAAACTTATTGAATGCGATGTCATAATCGCCGGTTCGGGCCCCTCTGGACTGGTGGCCGCATGGTGCCTTGCAAAAGAGGGCTTCAAGATATTGGTACTGGAAAAACGCCTCAGCCCGGGCGGCGGAATATGGGGCGGCAGCATCGGAATGAATCAAATAGCCGTACAGAAAGACGCTCTTCCAATACTTGAAGAGGCCGGGACCAGTTACGAAAAAAGCGGAAAACTTTTTTCGGTGGACGCCATAGAACTCGCTTCCGCTCTCTGCCTGAAAGCCATTCAGTCCGGCGCTTCAATCCTGAACCTGATGTCGGCTGAAGACCTTTGCGTTAAAAACGGCAGAGTAACGGGCGTTGTCGCAAACCGCACCCTGCTTGGCGATAATCTGCCCATAGACCCGCTGACTTTCACGGCAAAGGCAGTAATTGACGCCACAGGTCATGAAACGGTTTTAATAAACTGCCTGAAAAAACGCGGCCTTGTCAGAAGAAAAAACGGGGATGCGTTTATTGAAGGCCCCATGGATGCGTTTAGCGGTGAAAAATTCGTTGTTGAAAATGTTTCTGAAATATTTCCCGGCCTCTGGACAAGCGGCATGAGCGTATGCACTTCAATGGGCGGCCCCAGGATGGGTGCTATTTTCGGAGGCATGCTTCTGTCCGGCGTAAAAGTCGCGGAACTGATAACGGCGCAACACGGAAAATAATAGAAAGGCATTATCATGAATCATATCTTCGGCCCTGTCCCTTCGAGGAGGCTTGGACGTTCGCTCGGTGTCGATCTTGTCCCTTTCAAGACCTGCACCTACGACTGCATATACTGCCAGTTGGGAAAAACGACCTGCAAGACAATGCGGAGACAGGAGTGGGTGTCATTGGACGAAGTCCTGAAAGAATTGAAAGAGAATCTCGCTTCTAATCCGGATTATATAACTCTCAGCGGTTCGGGCGAGCCGACATTATATTCAAGAATTGACGAGCTTATAACAGGCATCCGTTCAATGACTGATATTCCTATAGCGGTGCTGACCAACGGTTCGCTCCTCTGGCAGAAAGAAGTCCGCTCGCAACTCCTGAAAGCCGACCTGATAATCCCTTCGCTTGATGCCGGGGACAAGGTCCTGTTTGAAGCGGTGAACAGGCCCCATCCTGAAATTTCCTTTGAGTCAATGCTCGACGGCCTCAAGTCTTTGAGGGACGAATTTCAAGGCCAATACTGGCTCGAAGTTCTTATTACGGGCGGATATACCGCAATCAATTCAGAACTTGAAAAAATCGCCGCGTTAGTCGCTAAAATCATGCCTGACCGCGTACAGTTGAATACCGTAACGCGCCCTCCGGCGGAAGACTTCGCGATGGGCATTTCCAGAGAACGCCTTGAGGAATTTGCCGGACTATTCGATCCTCGCGCCGAAGTCATAGCTGATTTTCGCGGCATTCATTCCGCCCCCGATTTTTCAGCCGCCCGCGAATCCGTTCTGGAATTGCTGCGAAGGCGCCCATGCTCAATTGACGACATAGCAAACGGCCTCGGCATCCACAGAAACGAAGCCGTGAAATACGCAGAAGAACTGCTCGCCGCAAAATCCATTGAGCGTACCATCTCCAACGGGAAAACTTTTTTCCGCATCAATGGATAATTCAGTATCTGCATTTTTGTGGATGTGCTGTTTATTATCTTAAAACGAAAGGCAAACTATTTTTGCACCTTCTTAGATTTCACTGTTTTGCTGGCAAGACACATAGATTTTCAATATGGGAGGAAATTCTTTATTCCAAAGTCATTGTTTCTCTTCTTATATATAGCATGTCTTTATTGACAGAGTTTTAATGCATTATTCAACATAATCTCAGTTTTCATTTCTATCTTTTTCTCTTCAGTAAGCTTAAGGGCATCAATCGCGTCTTTCAGGGCCTTTATTACATGATAGGTATTGTATGTCATATTATCGCATCCGTATGAGCCTTCTTCAGACCATGTGTACTTGTCGCGTGTCCTGAAGATAGCCCCCGCAGTGTCAGACCAGAATTCCGTTCCGGTTATCAGGCCGAAGGGTATGTCCGAACCGAAAAGAATCTTATTCCATAGCTTTTTCTCCGAAAGTGCCATCTGGTAAACTTCAGGCATTGTCGCCGAAGAAGTATCAAGGAAAACGGCGGGATTTCCGGGTAAATCCGATTTCATGAATTCCTCAAAATCCTGAGGTCTCAGAAAACGGCCCATATGGGCGAGGATGATTTTTATATTTTCATATTTTTCAGTTATGCGGCTGATGTAATCCCTGACTTTTTTTTCTCCAATTCCCTTTCCGGTCGTATGAAGCATTATGAGGAGTTTTTCGGAATTAATCAATTCCAGAAGTCCGGGCGGAAGTATTTCCTCCATTTCCGTTTCGAAATTGTCCTTGCGTAGAAAATCGAAATAGGGCTTCACTCCGGAAAACCTGACGCTTTTTTTTCCCGCCTCTCTGAGAAATTTCATGTTCCTTCTGATATCAATAGGGTCTGTCCACAGGAACCCCTTCATTCCGGCATCCAGCGTCATGGTTTGGATAATATAATTATTGGCTTGTTCAAAATCTATTTCATAGAGAGGAAACGGGAAAACAAACGCGCCTTTGACTTTTTTTCCGGAA
>MHBF01000135.1:3355-20018 GCA_001803225.1 Lentisphaerae bacterium GWF2_44_16
CGCTTTTTTCCGGCGCTCTTCCGAAAAAGCGCAAAGCAATCCTTCACTGGTGCCGAGATGGACATGCGCGTCAAAAATTTTCTCCGGCATCCATTCTTTCAATTCGTCGCGCCAAATATTGATATGATCTGAAAATTTTTCTTTATAGACCGTCATTTAATGTTCCCCGTGATAAATTTAAAGGCACCTTCAATTTTTCCGAGCATCAAATCAACTTCTTTTTCTGTTATTATCAGCGAAGGCGCAAGGACAAGTATGTCTCCGTTGTTGCGGAGTATCATGCCGTTCTGCCAGCACCATTCGCGGATTCTTCCGCCGATACCGAGCTTCTTGTCCGTATCAAGCGTCACTGCCCATAGGAGGCCAATGCCGCTGACTTCCTTTATAAATTTATACTTCTTCTGGAGTTTTAACAGTTTATCTTCAAGATATCTGCCTGTTACGGCTGCGTTTTCAACAAGTTTTTCATTCTTGATTATTTCGAGATTTGCGATAGTCGCGGCGCAGGCGGTGGTATGTCCTCCGTAAGTGCTGCCGCTCCTGAATTCGTGGCCCGGGCCTTTTCTGAAAACATCAGCTATTTTGGGAGTAGTTACCGTGGCGCCGAGGGGAATAAAACCTCCTGTAAAACCTTTGCCTATCGTCATGATGTCAGGCACTACATCGTAATGTTCGCAAAAAAACCATTTGCCTGTTTTTCCGAAACCTGTCTGGACTTCATCGAATATCAGGACAATACCGTATTTGTCGCAGATGCCCCTTACACCCTTGAGATAGCCTTCGGGAGGAAGCGGATATCCGGTATTTGAACCCGGCAGAGGGTCCATTATCATCCCGGCGATGGTTTTCGGGTTTTCAAACTTTATAGTTTCTTCAAGTTCGGAGAGGAGTTTCCGGGTGTAATCTTTTTCGCTCATGTTTTCCGGGCAGTCGCGTTTCCTTGCCGCCGAAACAAAAAGGCATCCCGGCAGGAGCGGCTCAAAATATTCCCTGAACCATGTGAGTCCCGTTACCGAGCCGCCACCCAATGTGGTGGCATGATATGAATCTTTTCTGGCTATAAATTTATAACGGTGCGGCTCTCCGTTTTCGACATGGTACTGGCGCGCCATCTTCATGGCTGTCTCGTTGGCTTCAGAACCGCTGTTGACAAAAAAGCTCACGGAGAGTTCGCCGGGCATAAGTTCCGCGAGTTTTTCCGCAAGTTGAATCAGCGGCACAGTGAAAGTATCAACGTAATTCGGGAAGAATTCCAGAAGCTCCATCTGATTTTTTACCGCTTCTGTTACTTCCGGCCGATTGTGTCCGCAGACTGTTGTGAGAAGCGTGGCGAAGGAATCAAAGTATTTCCTGCCGTCAATATCATAAACATAACATCCCTCGCCTTTCGTGAAAATTTTCGCTCCTTTCGCCAGTTCCGCATTGTTTGCGAAATGCGGAATGACATGTTTCAATGCCGATTTTTTCAGACTGTTTTTTTCTTTTGACGATAAATTCATTGGTTTCTCCTCCTTGTTTGGATCGGCATCCTACGGGATTTTTCCTTCGGGAGCCGGTATTTTGCATGTATTTTCGGATTTCATTTTTTTCAGGTGTTCGCTGATTTTTTTAATTTGCGCGGTGCCGCTTTTTGTAGAAACAGCATGGGAGGCAAGGGGATTGTTTACGATTTCCTTGGGTGCTTTGATGTTGTTATATGCGGCATAAACGGAACCGGGCGGACATGTGGTGTCAAGGAAGCCTACCGTCAGCATTGTTTTGCATTTTATTCCTGCGGCAAAATTGGCGCTGTCAAAATAGGGG
The DNA here is from genome assembly GCA_001803225.1 of Lentisphaerae bacterium GWF2_44_16. GTDB lineage: Bacteria > Verrucomicrobiota > Lentisphaeria > Victivallales > GWF2-45-14 > GWF2-44-16. The sequence goes on from MHBF01000135.1 coordinate 5,159, forward strand.
ACAGTCTTTACGACATTTTCATTTTCGGGCTTGCCGTTTTTCATTTTTATTAACCCTGGCCCGCCGGAGGGCTGGGAGGCCAGTATTCCGGTGTGGTCGCAAAGCCCGGGAACATGAGCTATGCAGAGGCTCACCTGCGGGTCCAGGCCCGCCGCGACCAATGACTGAGTACCACCCTGGCTGGGGCCTGTCACTATTAATGTCCTGGCATCCCATTCAGGCTGCGCCTTTATGAATTCCAGAGATCTAAGTACCCTTAAAAACATACCTTTGAAATATATTTTATTCTTATCGTCGCAATCGAAATGAAGATATCCCTTCAGTTTTCCATCCCTCAATTCCTTATAAAAACTTTCCGGTTTCCCGTTTTCAATCCCGTGGGCATTTATGTCCATGGCAAGCATTCCCTCAGCGGCATAGCTTAAAGGTTTGCGGGCGCTCCTCACGCCTGCCCCGTGATATAAAATTATTGCCGGAAGACTGCCTTTCGCCGCCTTGACAGGTCTTGCAAAATAACCGGAAACAGGCATTCTGCCAGCGCAGTCTATTTTGACGTCAAAACATTCAATCCTGCCTTTCAGGTTTTCTGGAACTTCGGCAGGTTCCATAGTTGATTTCATGGGAACTTTCGCCAGTTCCTTTTTCCGCTCCTGCCAGAACTTGTCAAAGTCTTCAGGTACCGGACGACTTGCTCTTATATTCAAAGGCTCCACGGCGGCCCCGGCCGCTCCTTTAATGAATTTCCCTTTTTCTATTTCACATGAAAGAGTACATAAAACAAATCCAGGCCCTTCCAATCCGGTTTCTATTATGACCGGTTCCTGTTTCGACATCAAAGTACCTTTCAGAGTTTTTTCCCTGTCCCTTGTTATGACATAATTAAGATTTTTCCCTTCAATCGGTTTATTGCCTTCAAGAAGGAGAACATTGAACTTTATCTTCTCCCCTTTCTGATAAACAGCCTCCGGCTTATCGGTCAGGGCCTTTATCTGTATTTCTCCCGTTTTATTTTCCGCAAATAAAGATAGAGGGGCAATCAAACACATTGATAGAAGCGCTGTTAATTTGAAAGAGGCATATTTTGCCATCATATTCATTTTACTCCTTATGTTTTTTATTAACTGATTTTTATATTTTATCCGTGACGCCGGAAGCTGCGTGGAACGTATCATCACGTCCCGCCTCTCTTAACTAATTAGACTCTGTCTATATACTATAGTGTATTATAATTCTTTTTATAGATTTTGTCAATAAGATACTTGAAATTTTTACGGGAAAATATACTTTTTAGATTATGACTACTAAAAACATATTGAATTTGGATAACATGAAGCATACAAATCGTATGCTGGTGCTTGACATGCTTCTCCAGAATGGGGCCATGTCCAGAGTGGATATTACCCGCGAATTGAAATGTGACGGGACTACGATTACCCACATCATCAGGGATTTGTCCAGGCAGGGCCTTGTCCGTTCGGCCGGAATGGCGGAACCCAGCGGCGGAAGACCTAAAGAGCTTATAGCGCTTGATCCCGACAGCCGGCAGGCCATCGGCATAAGTTTTGAACCGCCATATGTAACCGGAATAATAACCGGGCTGACAGGGAAAATAAACTTCTGCGAAAAAATTTACCTGAGTGTCGATATTTCATCCGGAGAGCTTGTGGATATAATTAAGAAGCTTACCGGAAATCTTATTTCAAGAACGGAACGGAAAAAACTTCTGGGGATAGGCCTGACAACATTCGGACTTCTGTCACCTGAAGAAAATAAGGTGATAAATTCCAATTACTTTCCGGCCATAAAAGATATCCCGTTCATTGACATCTTCATGAAAGAATTTGATCTTGTTCCCAGCATTATTGATAACGCTTACGCGAAAGCCATTGCCGAGATCAATTTTTCAGAAACAGTCAGAAGCGGTGAAATGAGAAACTTTATTCTCCTTGATATTGGCGTGGGACTTGTCCTTCTGAACATTTGCAGAGGTGTTCCTGTCCTCGGCAGCGGCGGCTATGTCGGAGAATTCGGACATATCATAATAAATCCCGAAGGAAAGAAATGTTACTGCGGAAGAAAAGGCTGTCTTGAGACACAGTGTTCCATACCTGCCATTGAGAGAGAAGTTTCGGCAGTCCTTAAAAATATATCTTTTGATAAAATAGTATCCCTCTACAAACAGGGCGAAAAAAGGGTAGAAAAAATCGTTAATAATTCGGCCATGATACTTGGAAACGTGACAGGAAATATGCTGACTGTACTCCCGACAGACGAAATAATCTTCACCGGCAGGCTCCTTGAATTTGGAGATAAATATCTTGCGGTACTGGAAGAAGGCATACGAAAAACGGCGTTTCCTCTGTTCATGAAAAAAACCAGGATGCTAAAATCCCGAAATCCCGAAGAAAACGCGGCGCTTGGTGCCTGTTCCATAATTTTAAATTCCTTCTTTGAAGGAAATTCGCCGGACCTGAAAGATAGCAGGCAGTCATAAGACATCCACTTTATATCCTTATCATTTCTCCATATAGTCTATTAATTTTTGTGCGGTCATCAGTGTTTCCATAGCGTCTTCAACAGTTATGGTTACAGCTTTTTCACCGGCAATGTATCTGAAAAAATTATCATGTTCTTTTATAAAAGATGTATTCCGTTCTTCACTGACATCTGTTATTTCGATATCTTTCACTCCGTATCTGCTCAGATATATTTTTCTATCGCATGAAGAATAATACATTGAGCCTTTGTCGCCCGTCAGCCTTATTGTCCGTTCTCCCGGAGAACGGATATAATCCATCATAAGAGTTGCAATTGGGCCTTTTTCAAAACGGAGTACCGCGCCTGCCACGTTGGGAGAAGGTTTTTCAGGTAAATTTCCCAACACGTTGCTGAAGCCTATAATCTCTTTTACCGGGCCCAGAAACCAGCGCAGATAATCGAACTCATGTGTATAAGTAAGAATAAGACTGTACGGCTGCCTGATATAAAAATCACTCTTGGCGCATGTTAACGTATCATATGCGCCGAGAGAAACTTCTGCGCCGACGAGATTGCCGATGGAGCCGGCGTCCAATAGAGATTTGATGGAGGAATATGCTTTTGTATAACGGAGAACATAACCGACTGCCATCTTCGCCCTGGATGATTTCAGCGCCGTAATTATTTTTTCCGCGGAACTTATATTGTCACTTACAGGCTTTTCACAAAACACGTCAATATTTAACTTTAATGCTTCTACTGCCATTTCCGAATGAAGCGCTTCCGGGGTGCATATCCATACACAGTCAGGCTTTTCACATAGAGCGTCTTTGTAATTGACAAACGTTTTCTCGACTTTTATTTCTTTGCATATAGAATCCATATTATCGGCAACCGGGTCGCAGAGCCGGATGTTTATATCAGTTCGCGCATTTAAAAGAAGAGCATGCCGTTTTCCTATTGAACCGCAACCAGCGACTAAAACATTTTTTTTCATTTTCCCTGAGTTCTCTGTCTTTGATTACTTTTGCTTATCGAAAATCAGATATACGGAGAGATGAGCGTGCATCACCCGCCTGAATTCTTCGACAGTTCCATTTTTCAGGACTTTGCAAATATCCTTATGAGACGGGGGAGTTATTTTTTTTGACAATCCGCTAATTTTAGCCTTGAAGAAAGGCCTTAATATTCCCTGGAGACGCTTCAGCACATTATTTCCGGACATTTCATATAATTTCGAATGGAATGCTATTTCCAACTCTTCAAGTCGCAGCCTGCCTGTTTTCTTTGAATTTTCCTTTGCCGCAATATCTTCAAGTTCCCTGATATCGTTTTCCTTTTTATTATGAAAAATATAATCAGTCATTCCCAATTCCAGTATAATACGCATCTCAAAGATGTCTTTCCGGCAGTCTTCACTCATCACCCCGGTAGTTACCATACGTTCAAGGCCGATAAAGGCATCAGGCTGGGCCAGGGTCATGCCTTTCTTTTTTCTTGTCTCGACAAGTCCCAGCACTCTCAGCCTGCTCAGGGCTTCCCTTACAATATTTCTGCTGACCTTCAGGGTCTTGGCCAAGTCTTCCTCTTTTGGCAGAGCATCTCCCTCGTTCATTTTATTGCCGACTATATATGCATAGATCTGCCTTTCCACGGCATCGGCCAGCGTAACGGGAAAAACAGGATTTAAAGTTTCCATAAGATATTCCGTCTGTTTCTCAAAAAACTATTGACATTTTATTATGTAGTACATATAATACTATATATACTTTTCAGCAAAAAGTCAATAATCAATGAAGGAAAGAACGTGATTATTATGAAAAACAATACAGTTCCGGGAAGGTTTTCACTGGAGAAAAAAGTTGCGATAGTCACGGGCGGCGCCGGTTTATACGGGCGGCAGATTGTAAGAGCTTTGGCGGAAGCCGGCGCAAAGGTATATGTCGCATCAAGAAATATGGATACTCTCGAAGAATTTACGGCATCTGAACGTAAAAACGGAAATGAAGTTCATTCCGCATTCCTTGACCTCGCTGATGAAAAGTCCATTCTTAATATGACCGATACTATTTTCAGAAAGGAAGGGCATATAGATATTCTGATAAATAATGCTGTTTCGCGGACAATGAAAAACGGATTTAAAAGTTCATCATCCGAATTTGATGAAAGCATGCACATTAACGGGACGGGACTTTTCGTTATAACCCGTTCGACAGGGGATCATATGGCTGAACAGAAAAAGGGTTCTATAATAAACATCGGTTCTATCAGAGGCAGCACTGCGCCTCAGGCATCATTATACAGGGATACCGACATGAATTGCTGGCAACCGGACTACAACTATAACAAAGGCGGCATGATAAGTTTCACACAGTTTACCGCCAGTTATTATGGCAGATATGGTGTAAGATGTAATTGCATCAGCCCGGGCGGTTTTTATACAGAAAACACTCCCCGGCAATTTCTTGAGCGGTATAATGAAAGAACATGCCTGGGAAGAATGGGAAATGATTCTGATATCCAGGGAGCCGTAATATTCCTGGCCTCTGAAGCATCGTCATATATAACGGGAATAAACATGAATGTCGACGGCGGCTACACAGCATTCTGAAAAAAACATGAGCAGCATTCGATTTTCTGTCTGAAATAAATGAATGATAATGTTTCATCATTTATGAGTTTAACGAATAGTTTTTCCGAGTTGGAATATTTTTTTCATAATACGAATTCGAAGATTAAACGCTCTCTGTTCTTGAGAAATTTGGCGCTCCAAGTACAAACAGTTATGGATGCTTAAAAATGTTTTCCGCACTATGAAATAGGGGCTTGACACCAGTTCCGTTTTTCATCGCCTTGACCGTACAATACGCGGACACGTCTTCTGTTCGTTTCTGGCAATACTTCTGCGCCGAGAACTGGCGAGGCGGCTGGCTGAGAAAGGATATGATTTGATTGGTGTCAGTTGAAGACGTAAACGCTGAAATATCCGCTAAGCATGTCATTTTCCGAAGCAAAATGAAAGGTTGCGCGGGAAAAGTTTTCCAAGCCGCAGGAGTGGCAATTCCTCCGGGCATCAGATTTGACTGAAATCTCGAATCTTCCGTCAACTGTCCGCCAAAACCCAGGATCGAATATTCGGATAGGTCGGGTGATAAATTAACTCTGCTGAATCATGGTGCGTCAAGAAGCGTATTCTTAATTACTGTTCCATTTTTTGAGCGAAGAATAAGTGAGAGTTTAATGTTGGGATTTTCCGGAATTCTGAGAGTGAATTTTTCGCCAGGCGACCATTTTTTGCTGATATTTCCGATATCGCAAAGCTGTATCTCGTCCGATAACGCGCGCAGTGTATCAGGATCATAGCATTTTGCATACAGTATTGCGTTTTCCATTGGCTTGCAGGGAATTATTTCCAGAGAGAGACTGATTTTTGAAAAAACTCCTTCCGGCGCTACTTCTTCTTTCTTGACGATTTCCATGATATTAATGGAAGTGCCTTCTTTTCCTGAAAGCCATTTTATTCCGTTTACTATATTTTCGCCTTCCGGAGTATCAAGGGGTTTTTCCAGTTCTACGTCATGAGTATCGTATGTCAGCAACCCGGAAAACATTACTTTTCCTTTGCCTTTCTCTCCGCATATCACGACTGGCCTCTTATAGTAATTTCTTACTGGAATTATGCCTTCATCTCCCTTTTTTAACTGTAGGTGCGAATAATAAATTTGCTTGAATTTCAACCCTCGTACATTTCCCGCGGTGATCGGGTGCGGTTGGGACATGAAAAATTCGCGGTCTTCTTCCTTGTATTTTACATCCCGTGGATGGACTCCGACAGGAATATCGACTTCCGCGATTTCAGGAAACATGCTGGCCTGAACGGGAAAACGCATGAAACCGCACGAATTATGTTCAAAATATATTCCTCCTCCATGTTCTATAACATATTTTCTGAGGTCAGTGATGGAAATCCTTATTCTTCCAAAGCTTCTGCAGTCAGGGAAAACGAGGCAGTCATATTTTTTCAGGTTTTCAAGTCCCAGGTCCGTGATTACCGTGACGTCCATGTCTTGATTCTGTTTAAGTGTTTTAAGGAGCCCGTCAACGCCATAGGCGGAACCCTTGTTTTTATTCGGATTGAACAATGCGACTTTTATGGTGGTGTTTATTTTTTCAGGGCCCGTGATGTTTTCATGCTTTGCGTTTTTGCCATGACTGTATATTTCAATCCGGCTTTCAAGTTTTACTCTTGTTATTTCCAACATGTTTTTTATGATATTGAAATTGTTTGCCAGGAGATTTACATGAGGAAGCGCATGAAAAGATACTTTTGACGCCAGCGAGGGCCATAGGTTCCTGAGATTTTCGAAATCATCGCTGTATGAGGTGAATGCTTCATCTAAAAGCTTTTTAGCTTCATCATATTTCTTTTCTTTTGCGGCGAGCTCTGAGAGTGCAGCCAGATGTAAGGCATGTGCTCCCGTCTTGATTTGATTGAGCCTGGCCAGATAGTATACAATGGCTTCCGTCGTATAGGGAGTGGATTTATTTTTATACAGTAAAATCTCCAGTTCTTTTGTGGCAGTTTCGGTAGCTTCATATATTCGTCTCATCCAGGCGGCTGTTTCTCTGTCCGCGCATTTAAAATTAGCCTCTTTAAGCATGGCGATGACGGTTTTAGTTTCAAACACGAAATTCCAGTCTATGAACGCGATAAATACATTATAGAAAAATGGCGCGTCCTCAGTTCCGTAGAGGTCCCTGCAAGCCCTTTTTATGAAATCCTGAAGTTCGCTGTTTTTTGATTTATCCTCTCCGAATGTGTCCCATAAATCCAGGGCGACTTTTGAACGGGTTTTGTTTTCCGTGTACGATTCAGCCGCGTCATAGACGGCACTGCCGGGGGCTTTCAGGTTCCAGGAATATTCTGCCGCTCCGATACTTGACAGATCTTCAGGGCGGCCTCCGCCGTTGTAAAAGAAGATATCATGGGAAAACGGAGTAAAATATGTCAGAGGATAACGGAATGCTGATGAGAAATATCTGCCGTTCAGGGGAACTTCAGTTTCTTTTCCTTCCTGATAAAGAAGAACCGGCTGTCTCATTGCTTTTTTCCACCCGAGGTATTCCTGTCTGTTGCATTCGCGTCTTGTCAGATATGCGCCTGCCGGGATGATTTGTGAAAATCGTTGCATGTCATCGCTGTTTTTCAATTTGCCTTTTTTCATCAAGGGGGCGGGTGCTGACGGGTTTCCCCGATCAGGCCTGCATGTGAATGCTATGATTTTGTCCGGATATACATCCTTTATTCCGTGATAAAGGCGGTTTATCACGTTTGCATCGGCTTTTGTTCTGTCATCCCCGAAGCGTTTTTTGCATGAATCGCAACGGTCTTCCCACAGGCAGTTTCTGGCGTCTATGGAACGGAATACAATTCCTGAATAATCGCTGTCCTTCAGAAACTGGTTTAGCGCCGCTATTTTTTTGTCTATCAGTTTGTCTCTGCTCCAGCAGAAAAGTCCCTCCTTGTAATTAAGGCATCCCTTATAGTCCGGCTTATCAATGTCATAAATTGATATTCCTATCGCAAAAGTCTGCGGAAGCATTACATAGATGTTTCTTTCTTTTGCGTATGAGTTGACTGCTTTAAGCCATTTTCTCATTTCTGCTGTTTTGTATGCCGGACTACCAGTGCACGAATAAGGATCGTCTCCGCTTATTCCCCATATCATATTTATCTTGTGTTCGAGGGCCCAGTCAATGTATTTTTTGCCACTCTCCGCGTCATTTGTGCTGTTTTCCCAGAACCTTTTTCGGAATTCCCATTCCAATGAACTCGCGCATCTGTAAAGCACATCCGGCCAGTCCGAGACATTCACATCTGGAAATACCACGTTGTCATTGTCCCTGGTAATTAATTTGCATAATGTGACTGCCGCATAGAGAAGCCCCTCCTTGTCATGTCCGGCAAGAGCATAAATCCTTGCTTTTCCGTTGTTGATAGTACTTATGGTGTAACCTTGCGGGGTTCCGGGAAGGCTTGCGGGCAGATATTTTGTAAGGTTTCCGTTTCTGCTGCAGAGGACTATATAAATTTCTTCTTTTTCCGAGGATATTTCGGAAGGGGTTGTTTTGGACAGTTCTCTTAATGCACCGATGCTTTTCAGGAAGTTTTCCAGGTATTCCCCGGGGATGGACCCTGATCTGTTTGTGACAATCTTTACTTTTTCAGGCAAAGATGCCAGAGGCACTTTGATGTCTGCGTCGTTAAAGGTGATATTTTTAGGGGTAGGGATTATCACTATGCCGCGCTTATCAAGTTCAGCCAGAGATTCTTTCAGTTGTATGTTTTCATTTTCGAGATAGGCATCCCGAGTTTCATCCAAATTCAGATTGTCCTTGCTTATATCGGGTGGCGGGAGTGCAGTGCCGGCGTTCGCGTAATACGGAAAGGCCGTGAACAAAACGATACAGATTACAAAAAGATCAAAACAAACCCTTTTCATCCTTCATTCCTTATGGTATATCAGATTTTGGAAAGACTGTTTAACTCAAACGGTATCAGGGGACTTTAAAGTGTAAAATCTCCCCTTCCTGTCAGAGGCTGTTTCCGGGAATAATATACAGCATAAGATTGAAAAATAAAGGGATACTGAAACCCGTAGTATGTTTAACTGATTATGGAAGCGATGTTTTGAGCTCCATTCCTGCATTCCATGACATTCCCGGCTTGAGGGTGATTATCTTATAGAGCGGCTCAAATGTCGCGGCGGCCTGCTTGCCGGAATCCCAGAATATGAAACAGTGCAGGTCTTTTTTATTAAGAATATCCACTGAAAGCTTCAGCGCTGTCCAGGGGGCTCCGAATTCTACGGCACCGTTTGATATCTGAATTATGTTATCCATCCTGAAAGCCTTTTCAAGATCCTTGTCCGCATCCTTTGAGAGGCGGTAAAGCCTTATGGTAAATATTCTGTCAAAACGCTGGGTTTCGTTTCCATTTTTCATTATACCGTAACCGCTTTTCCCATCTTTCAGTTCGAGAAAACTGAGCATGTTATGATAGCGGAAGGAGAATCTGATATCTTTTTCAGTTGTATTTTTTATTTCAGTGGAGATTGTAATGCCTTTGGCGTTTTCAGAAACTTTGTATGTTTTCATTAAGAGAGCGCCGTCAAAATACTTTCCTCCGCTGACTTTGAGTTTATGTGACATGGAGAGAGTAAGCTGTCCGCCTTTTATTTCCACGTTATCAATTTCATAGGGTGCAGTTTGCATTGCAGCCGCTTCTGCCGGCCACCAGAAGGCATCCACGGCAAGCCCCAGATGCGCGTCCTGAAGCACAATCTCTGTGCCTTTACATTTCCAACTTTTGACGCGCCCTCCGCCTGCGGGATCTATTATAAACTCTTCATCACCGTTTTCGATAATCGCACGGAGTACTTCTGAGTTATCGATTTTTTCCGCTCTGCATGAGAGTTTGCCTGATTTTATACTTTTAAGTTTCAATGCATAATCAGGGATTTTGTTTTCCTCTGCCGCTTTCTGAGCGAGTTTTGTTCTGTATTCATTTTCAAATGCCATGATTTTTTTTATTTCAGGGAGTCGTTCGTTTTTGAAACGCTCCATGTCTGAAGGCGTTACTTTAGTTCCGTAAACGGGGCCATTTTTATATTCTTCCACTACGAAGAAAGAGAATCTCAGGGCCCCGATATGCACAAGCATTCCATCCTGAAGTTCCTGCGGGGAAAGCGCCGTTTCGCCTTTTGCGTTCGAGAAACAGCAGTTAATCTGCGGTTGAGTCAGAACATATTTTTTGTTTTTCGGCAGATTTGAAACGGAAAGTTTTACAAAGACATCAGCCTTCTGCCAGAAATTTCCTACGGCGATCATGCGCTTGCCGTTAAGTTCATATTCTATCCCCTGGACAATGGACGGATTATTTTTCAGTGAGGGGAGTTTCTCGCTGAAGTTTCCTCCTTCACTCCAGAACTTCGGGAGGTTTACAGGAGGCGCGGGTGTTTCGATTTTGAATGAAAAATCGTTGATTTTTTTGCCTTTGAAAACGAAATCTTCATAATCTGCTATGAGCGTATTTGCCTGAGCGAGCGCCGTCCAGTATCTGGCATCATATCCGCGCGGAAAAATATATGCTATGGCGCCTTCCCATCCGTTCAGAAAAAATGAAAGGAACTCAAAACTTATCGCTTCCGGTTCAGTTACCCAATCGCTTCCCTGATAACCGTGAGGGAATGCTATCAGCTTAGGTCTTTTAGCGGGGTTGTTAACATGCCTTGCGACAAAATCCTTTATTTCTTTTGCCGCTGTCCATACTATCAGATGCACTCCTGTGTTATATATATAAGGCTTAGTGAAACTATGGAAGACATAGGGTCCCCACGGTTCCAGTACCGGGAGTTTTTCCAGATAGTCCAGCGGATTGTACTGGGCAAAATCACAGTTCGAATTTTCAATCAACTGACTCCATGCTATTTCCGGGATGAAGTGCGAATCAAGCCCGGCTTCCTTTCCTATGCTGTTTATATTTTCCTCAAGGGTTTTCAGCATTTGGGCGTGCTGCCAGCTTCTGAATTTTGTCCACTTTTCACGTTCAGCTTTTACAATGTCTTTAGGCCAGAGCTTATTTACTTCATTTTCAGGAAGGCCGCTGTGTTTTATAAAATCCTTTTTGCAGTTATCGCAGAAGCATCCCTTGAAATCAAACATGTAAGGTTCCCAGTTGGGCATGATGCTGTCGGTAGACCTGTCTTCGACGAGAATTTTTCTCAGAGGCTTAACGATATGCTCCTTGAAATATTTCCCCTCTGTATAGACTTCGACCGGGCATATGGCGTCAAAGGCCCCTTCCTTGTAATATGAGCCGTCCGGCATCTTAAATTTAGCGCTATCAGTTTTTGGCGCCTGTCCGAGACGGTATCCGTTGCATAGCCAGTACGGCTGCACATAGCGTTTGATACCTTTATCTGAAAAGCCTTTCAATACATTTGCGGGACTGCCGCCTATATGGACGACATTAAAGCCTGCGCCCTTATAGAATGACGTAAGCATTTCCGCGCCTTTTTCTGTGTCGAAATCAGCGTCTCTGTTGAACATCACGCCGCTCTCAAATATTTTCGGCGTCTTTCCTTTTACTGAAGGCAGTACTTTCAGGTCGAAAGACCTCGGCGGTGTTTTGTAATCGCCGTCTTCGTACCAGTATTTTCCCGAAGAAACGATGCCGGGAGGAAGTTCCGTATGGAGCAGAAATGCCAATCCCTGATATGTTCCGTAATTATCTTTCTGGAAAGTGTTTTTAAGTTTATTTACATCAATTTTATATTGGATATACTTTTTTCCGTTTTCGGTAATTTCTTTTTTCTCTTTTAGTTCAAGTGGAGTACGGGGTTGGACAAGTTCCACTTTCTCCGGCAGTTCGAGATATATGAAGGGCTTGTTGATTTTTTCACCTTTTTCATTGCGGCAGGAGAGCGTAAGGATGCCTGGATTGCTGGAGGATAGGCAGAAAAGATTGTCGAGAAAAGAGAATGGTATCATGCGGACAGTAACGCCGTTTTCTATATTGACCTTATGCAATTGTATGTCGTCAAAAGCCGCTTCACCGCATCCGTAAAGGCGCGCATAGAGAGTGATATATCCGGTTTCTTTCGGCACCAGGAAATTTATCTCCCCTTCTTTCCATGTCTCAGTGACAGGGAAATGCTGCAACAGCATTTTGCGGGTTTCTTTTCGCTGATTTGCTTTTTCCGCCCCGTCATAACATGTTACTGCCATCGTTATGCTGTTCAGTCCGGGGACATCTGATGAAAGCTTGCCTTTGTACTTGAAGCTCAGTAGGTATTTTGTTGATTCCTGAAGCTGCGGAAGCTTTACCGTTGTGGAGTAATAATTGGACATGAGCGGATTTTTATCTCCGCGTATTTTGTGGGCTTCCGGCGGTGTCGATATTAGGATATAATTTTTTCCTTCCGGCGGATTATCTTTCAGAATTTTTCTTCCCGTTATCGGCTTTATGCTTTCCTCAAGTCTTTTTTCCTGCTCTTTATCTGTTGTATGAATATGAAAGTCTGAATACCATCCTTTCGGGTTTCCGCTCTTCTCATCGATTTCTTCAAAGGCCCCGTTTATCATGATATTTTCACCGGATGGAACGGCTTTTTCCTGAGTGCTTTTAGACAAGTCGATACTTACCCCGCCTGGATCAAATTGGGCTGATGACTTAGCGGTGCTTTTTGTTTCCTGAGATTTTTTTTCCGGCGCGTTGCATGCATGGAAAATCAGGGATGAAGAGATAATTCCGGTTAGAAGCAAAATCTTTTTGAAGCCCTCATTGCGCGAAGAATTCCTTGTCATATTATATTCCTTTCTTTTGTGATTCTGATTAGTTACTGTTCAGGTCTCCAGAAGTCAGACTTATTTGCACTGCTGTCATAAGCCTGGTCCGGTATTGTGGAACCTTTCTTCCAGTCTACATGGAAATCAGAGAAGACTACATTCGCTCCTGACGAGTGTCTGAATTCCATGGGGTTAGTTCCGGTGGTTACATAGTAGCCTATGAGCGCTATGGTTCCTTCAGAAAGAAGGCATGCCGCCGATGGTTTGGTGAAGCGCGTTATTTTTCTGCTGGAATAAAGATAGACACCTGAACTGTATGCGTATCCGTAGACGGTGGAACTGATGTCTGGTATTCTGGTTAGTGATGGGCAAAGGAATTTTGATTTATAAATAGTGCCGGAGCTTCCTTTCCATATCGCGCCTATGGATGTCATTGTGTTGGTCGAACTCAGGTATTCAGCAACAAGGCTTGTGAGCGGATTTTCACGATACCAGAATTTTTCGTTGGCAGCAGCGTAATCTCTGTATGGCGGGAAATAATCGTTATGGTCCTGGACGTACATACAGAAAGCCTTGCCGACTTGTCCCAGCGTGTTGGCGCAGCTTATTCTGCGGGAGAATTCTTTTGCCCTGTTGAGGGATGGCAGAAGAAGGCTTGCCAGAATGGCTATTATCGCTATCACAACGAGGAGCTCGACAAGCGTAAATTTGACAGTTTTATTTATATGTATCAAAGAGACCTCCTGACTGTACGGTCCCTGATGACGGCGACATGACATCCTTGAAAACAACACGTCCAATGTGTCCGTCAAAAAAGAGTACGTTTCCTGATTGGATGTGACGGAACGAGAAGGTATTTAGCGCATCTCCTGCTATTATATGTCCTTCATTCATGATTGTCGGAGGACTATTCGGGTAATCTTCTGCCTGTACCCATTCACTGGTCCAAGCTTTTTCAGAGGGTTTTTTAATCATGGTTACTTTTGGGGATTTTAAGTTATCGTTTAAAGGGGAGCCCGAAGTTATTCTCAATCCCGGACAATATGAAACGGGAAAATCATTAGGATAAGTGTATGCGTGGGAGGGGCATGTCATGGCTATCGGTTTTCTGATTTTTTCGGCATTTGTAGGGCCGAGCCTGTAAAAGTCATTCGGACGCGCTTCTATGTTCAGATAGGGAGCGAGCCTGTAATACCATGCCGGGGCGGCGACAGTTGCGTACCCGCTCCAACTTGTATTTACCGTATCGTAAGCCACGGGTACCCAGTCCTGAAAGTCATTGATGTAGGAAACAGTTGCCGAAGCCATTTGTTTGAGATTGTTCGCGCAGCTTATCTGCTTGACTCTTTCCTTGGCTTTTGAGAGCGAGGGCAGGAGCAGACTAGCCAGTATTGCTATCACAGCGATCACTATGAGGAGCTCGACAAGCGTAAATCTAATTGTTTTACCTATATGTATCAAAGATGCCTCCAGTCTGAACTGTACCCGATGAGGGGGACATTACATCTCTAAAAACAACACGTCCGGCATGTCCATCGAAAAAGAGTATATTGCCCGACTGTAGATGGCGAACGGAAAAGGTATTATAGGTATCTCCTAGTATTATATGGCCTTCATTCATTACTATCGGCGGATTAACGGAGCCCGGCGCAAAATCCCATTCATTCAGCCATGCTTTTTCAGATGGCTTTTTAATCATAGTTATTTTAGGGGAATTTAAGTTGTTGTTCAGGGGCGCCCCGGTAGCTATTCTCAGTCCCGGACAATATGAAACAGGGTAATCACTGGGATATGTATATTTTTGAGAGGGGCATGTCATGGCTATCGGTTTTCTGATTTTTTCGGCACTTGTAGGACCGAGCCTGTAAAAGTCATTCAGGCGCGGTTCGATGTTCAAGTAGGGCGCAAGCCTGTAATACCATGCCGCCGCCGCCGGTGTCGCGTATCCGCTGAAATTTGTGTTCACTGTATCATATGCGAACGGTACCCAGTCCTGAAAGTCATTGATGTAGGAAACAGTTGCCGAAGCCAT
>MHBF01000136.1:0-15488 GCA_001803225.1 Lentisphaerae bacterium GWF2_44_16
ATATTAGGCCGGTAGCCCATTGCCCGCGCAATATTCTTTACCTTATTCTTAGTCTCTTCCGAACTGAAATTGCACGGCTTATCATTCAATATCTGAGAGACAGTGGCAATAGAAAGCTTAGCTTCCTGCGCTATGTCCTTCAATGTTTTTCTTGTTCTGCCGATACCCATAAAATAAACCTATACAAAATATTTAGTACTAAATCATTTGTATTATAAGGGAAATCTGGTCCAATGTCAATAGGGAAGCGGATATTTTACAAAAAATTATCCGGCAAACATCAGGAAGCAGGGGAAATGGCGAAATTTTTAATTCTGTTTACCATGTTTCAAGGCACATGTCTTTAACATCATATTGTCCCGGCTCGAAGAATATTGTAATCTCGGCTTTATTCCATGGATTTTTATTGTCCGGGGGCAATATTATGACGTTTTTCTGCCCCCAGATATTCTCCGGCTTGAAATAAAACCAATGGTAAGACTTGTTATCAATTTTCTTGTCTGTGATATTAAGATATATCACACGGACATTTACGGTATCTTTTTTTATGTTCGCGGCCTTTCCTCTCAGCTTAAAACTGAAGCGGTACATATTTTCATCCAGAGGAGTCGAAAAATTCAGACTAGTCAACGCGCCACAAGTGATTTCCAGATAATTTTTCTTCTCATCTGCTGCCTCAGGCTTTAACTGTATGGAGTTGTCTTTCCCTGAAAACCTCCACTTTTTATTTATACTTTTGCCATCTGAGATAAGGCTGCTTAGTAAAGTCTTATCTACTTTTTTTTTTCGAAGAGAATGAAACAGGGTTTCCAGATACCGCCCATCCCTCCCTTGTCCTCCACCTGAACGGCAATCGTGTTCTTTTCAGCAAACTTTACAGCATCAGTTATTTCAAAACGTTTTGGTTTTTCCCATGCTCCGGGGTCTTCTTTGGGATTGAAATTGAAAGACCAGACTTTCTGTCCATTTACCCACGCCGTGCCGCTTTCGTCGACAGCGCCGAGTTCCCAAAAGACCTTCTCGTCTTTCCGTTCTTGCGGGATATCGATACTCAGTCTGTACCATCCTTTCCCGTTATAACCCTCGCTTCCGTTCTCCGGAAATTTTTCTTTTCCATATCCCTGATTTTCCCAGAAAGTATCAACGCGGATTTTATCCCAGTCCTTATCATTGAAATCAAGTTTAAACCATCCTTCGCTTATTCCCTTTTCAGCAGGATCAATCTTAAAAGACCATGTGGCAGGCAATATCATAGCGTTTGCGGAAACCACCGCATACAGGTTTTCAACAGTCTTTCCAAATGCTTCCGTTGTGCCTTTGTCGTAAATACGTTCCGGTATAGACCATGATTTTTCACTCTTGCATTTTTCAATAATCCCTTTGTATCTTTTCCACTGAGCATACGCATTTGAAATTTCATCGGTTATCTCTTTTTGAGAAGCAACAACCGGTTTCGTCGTTTTTATTCCCTGAGGCACAGATATTCCCATTGCCTTCAGTCTTGAGAGCGATAAAACAAACTCGCAATAACTGTCCAGATATTCCCAGGCTGGTTCCGAAAAACGCACCCTTTTTTCACATTCAGTGCCTGCCGTCTTTTTAATGGCTTCATCCAAATATTCACGCAATTTTTTGCGGACATCCGCCGTCCAGTTTTCCGGCAGGGTATCCGGGGTATGATAAGAATTCATGACATTATACTGCATTGATATTTTTTCCTGAAGCTCCAGATATTTTTTCATTGTTTCCGCTCCCGGCCCGTATGCAGCATTGAAATAATCATCTACTACCGCGTCCACATCCAGAAACGGGTCCCACTGGGCCTTTTTATTAATCACGTATTCAATCCAGTTGAAACCGTATGTCTGCGAAGCTTCCGCTATATGAAATCTGCAACCGACGTTATAAAGGAAACGGAATGTTTCAGCAATACGATGCGGACGGGAACCACCCACCGAATAGTAATAGCCCCTTATTCCTAAATTACGGGCTTTTTTTGCCCATTCAAGAAAAATATCTTTGCCTTTCCGGTATTCTCCAGGACTGCCGACTGCCAACTTGTATTCACATATTCCCACGATGATATTATCTTCTATTTTTTTTACCTCTTCCGGGGGTTCTACATACATGGCATACGCCAAACCAGCCAACATGACAGAGAGATTTTCCCTTGCCACTCCCTGTGCAACTTGATTATTGAATTTCCAGATACGATTGGAAAGGCTTGATGCCCAGCCGGACTTTTCATTGTAACATTTTCCGGGAATTCGTCCCCCCGTGGCGTCTTCAGGCCAGGGCTTGATATTTCCATCCATTTTTTTACATTCAGGGCACATGCAGAAGAAACCGCCATCATTGGACGTAAGGCTGAAAGTAGGCATTGTCCCTTTACTGTTTTCAGCTTTTTCCAGAATTCTCCTGACAAACAGGTTTACGACATCAGCGTTGGAATTACAGACCTGACCAACAGAACCGCCTCCTTTGCGCCACCATGGTTTGCGCTTCCCTTCTATCATCGAAAAATATTCCGGATGGGCTTCAAATTCGTTGGCTTTTAAATATGCTTCTCCATAATGTCCCACCGGCATATTAATGGAAACACCCATACGGTGCTGCCTCTGAAATACGGACCATTCACGAAAATGTTCACCCTTAAATGCTATCCAACTACCGTCAGGTTTTTGTGTTGCAGTCTCCAGCGGAGGACGATTGTTTCGGCAGAGATAAGCAGGATGAGAACGGTAATCTGTTACAGGAAGAGATATTTCCTTTTTGCGCGGGATTACAGTTCCCAGTTCACCAGGCCAAAGCCAGCGGACGCCGCAAAAATTTTCCAGAAAGGTTGCTACAGCATAATATGTGCCTGTTTCTCCAAACTCGCGTTCTCCGATTTTTGACCCATCTTCCGAATCGTCACCAAGGAGCGCCAGATTTCTACCGATTGTTTTAATCAGGAATCCTCCGGCCCCGAACTCATACTTACTGTTGCCTAAATTCAGCGCATCGGTATATTTTGACGGCCCGACAAATATCACGCCGCCGGAAGCAATTTTATCTTCTCCAATTTCAGTTACTATTGGTATTTCCAGTCCTGTTATCAACTTTAAATAGTCTGCAAGTTCCTTTGCAGCATACGTTCTGTTAAAAGATGAAGTACTCTTATTTGCCGGGGCTGTAACTATAATATTCTTTTCATTGGGAGAAATATGAAAACGGCCTTCCGCCATAACTTGCCCGGAACAGGCTGCGACAAAAATCCCCAGTAAAATCAATACACTTGTTTTCAGACAATTTCTCATGCTGTCACCTTTCCATTATTAAGTTTGCTTCTTTCAATAGTAACTATAGAAAATACATTTGTCCTGTAAGTCAACACTTGCCTTTTCATAAGAAATCCAACCTGTATGAAAATCGAAAAAAAGAATATTACTGCCCTTTGAATGGCACATGGAAAAATTGTTTCCAGTCCCTATGTTGTTAGGATTCATATATGCGGGCAATGAATTAACATCCACCAGCCATGCTTTCTCGGACGGTTTGTTAATCTTATTCAAATTAGCCCTGTACAAGATAGGGCTGGAATTCAACAATACGCCCACAGCAGCCCTGCTTGAAGGCGCGTATGTTACCGGATAAGTGCACGGATAACTCACTTTTTGGGAAGGACATGTAAAAACACAGGGACTATTTATCCCGGTTGACGTAACTCCTAACCGGTAAAAATCATATACCGGAATGCGGAAAAACGGAGCAAGCAATGTATACCATGCACCGATACTTGTGCCGGCATAACCAGAAAAATTATCGCCTTCCGCATATCCAAATGGCAGCCAGCCGTTATAATCCCCTGTATAATCCCCTGTCGCAAAACCTATCTGGCGGAAGTTGCCTTTGCACTTTATCTCATAAGCCTTTTCCTTGCTTTTTTTCAAAGCTGGAAAAAGCAAACTTGCCAGTATCATGATGATTGATATTACGACCATGAGCTCGACCATCGTAAATTTCCAGTAAGCTCTTATTTTAAACCCCCTGAATAATTCCCGATTTTCCATTTTCATGGCATATCCCCTAATCAAAGAAATTTAATTTTCATTTACCTTTGAGCATGATTTTCTGACGGCAAGACTGCTCTTCATGACTTCAGTCCGGATATCTCTGTTTTCCGTTATCCGCTTTAGAAGCATTTCTACCGCTTTTTGCCCTATTCCGTAATAGGGAATTTTCACAGTAGTCAGCGGCGGCTCAAAAGTGTCAGAACCGGGTATATCGTCAAAACCCGCCACAGAAATATCTTCAGGCACTCTCAATCCAGCCTCTCTTATGGCGTCAATAACACCGTATGCTTTGATATCCGTATCCGCAAACACCGCAGTGGGACGCTCTTTCAGGGACAAAAGTTTTTTCATGGCCTTATAACCGTCTTCCCTGCCTAGCAACAAAGACCGTATAACAAAGTTTTCGTTATGCGCTATGCCATAAGCCCTCAGGCCGATCTCATAACCGGCGTAACGGTCGGCATGATACTCCATTCTGTTTCCTCCAATATAGGCGATTTTCCTGTGCCCAAGTTCCTTTATCAGATAACTCATGAGTTCATAAACGCCCATAATCATTTCTCTAGTTACCGAGTTGAAATCCAAACTAACTTCACGCCTGTGATTGATGATTATATATTTATTTCTGGAGTTCTGGATTTTTTCCATTTCATCTTTTTCGGGAGTAAGTATTATGGCGTTCATTCTCGGGTTGCTCAGAATTTCGTCAAGCGAGACTATCTTGACAGGGCCGTTGTAACTGTTTATTATGCCTTTCTTCATTTCATCAAAAACAAACCATGCAAAAGGCATACTCACGCTGTCGGCCCCAAAACTTTTACCGCTTATATACAGAGGACCGCTTTCGATTTTTTCAGGGCGGCAGGTGTTTAACGCGTATTCCGTTACAAATGTGCCCTGCCCTTTTCTGCGGACGAAAAAGCCTTCTTTTGCCATATCACGGAGCGTGTGCATTACGGTCGGATAGCTCAAGCCGTATTTCCCCATCAGTTCCTTCTCTGAATGGAATTTGTCCCCGGCATTGTAATAACCGTTTCTGATTTCCTCAATAAGGACTTCTTTGAATTGTATGTATTTGGGTATTCCATTTTTCTTGAATTTATCCATTCCATATCATCCTTTATGTACATACTATTATAGTGGTGCTTTTTAATTTTGTCAATAGCCAAACTGTTATTTTCATATATAATTCTATAATTTTTGCACTAATAATAATATAGGCGCAAAATAACATTGAAGCCTCATTTTCGATATAAGAGGCAGGATGCGTTCGCAGGTTTTGAAGGCTTTCAAAATATAATTACAAGGCATTCTTCTTGAATTTAAGTGTTTTTCAGTTACTGTAATTGTATAGAAAATTGTTATCTGTTTTTCTTTTTTCTGCCGCAATGAAATGAGCGACAGTAATGTATTTTGTGTTTTAACGGGTTTCATCATATCCCAATAAAGGAGGTTTTGAATGAACTCTAAATTATATGCGTTGTTTTTAGGCACTATGCTCGCCGGCGTCGCGGCTTCCGCTCAGATTGGTGATTCACAGATAGACTGTCAGAGAAAATACGGTGCCAAAGTAACGGCAACGTGTCCGGTATATGGGAGAATCAAGTGGGAGAGACTTGACTTTTACAAAGACCCTTATAGGATGGCTGTATTTTTTCTGGACCAGAAAACCGCGGCGGTTGTATATAAGGTCGACAGAACATTCGCGGGTGCGGAAATAAGCCATCTGCTGGCGATAAACGGAATTGCCGCCGGTCCCGTGGAGCTCCCCGCCGCCGCTCCCGCAACAGTAGTGGCCCCGGTGGAAGCAGTCGCGCCGGAAGCAGTGCCGGAACCGTCTGTTGAAACAGAGGAGGAAGTCGTTTCAGAAGCTGTTCCTCCAGCCAAATATAAAGTAAAAGCTAATGACTGCATCTCAAAAATAGCCCATAAGTTTCATATCAGTCAGTCCGCTCTGATAAAAGCAAACAATCTTGATCCCAAGAAGCCTTTGAGAATAGGGCAGACATTGAATATCCCGTCAAAAACGCAGAAGCGTCTTGTTGTGACAACGACTACAACCACTACTGTTCAAGAATCTCAGACAACCGTAACGCCTCCCGCTCCGGCTTATAAATACAAATGGGCAATACCCGGACTTACCGCGTATCTTAACAGTACCGGCAATATCCTGACAATAATGACGGATTCGGCAAGGGCTTATGTCATAGCCTTGGAAGGACTCAAGTCCGAAAACGACAAGGCATTCCAGAAGGAAGAATTTGACAAGGAACTTTACGACAGGGCATTGGAACCGTAACAATGTTATGGGCTGACAATGCAAATTTACATATCATAAAGGCGGGGTATTTCCCTGCCTTTTTCATTTAAAAACAGGTGGAAAACATGCTTAATTTTACTTTCTGCAATCCCGTTAAAATCGTATTTGGAAAAGAGACTATAGCCGAGCTGGAAACCCTGATCCCGATAGAGAAATATGTAATGATGGTTTACGGCGGCGGCTCCATAAAGAAAAACGGCGTTTACGAACAGGTGAAAAAAGCGCTGAAGCATCATGACATGGTGGAATTTGGCGGCATCGAACCCAATCCCCTTTATGAGACATGCATGAAAGCCGTTGAAATATGCCGCAGAGATAAAATTGATTTCATTCTTGCAGTCGGCGGCGGCTCTGTGCTTGACGCTTCCAAATTCATAGCGGCATCAGTCGATTTCGACGGAGAAGACCCTTGGGAGATACTTGTCAAAGGTGCGGAAATTACTTCAGCCATCCCTATCGGCTCTGTAATGACCTTGCCTGCCACGGGTTCGGAAATGAATTCGAATTCGGTAATATCCCGCAAGTCCACAACGGAAAAGTTTCACTTCTCAAGTCCGCTTGTTTATCCGCAGTTTTCCATACTTGACCCCGAAACAACTTATTCCCTGCCGGAAAGGCAGACGGCAAACGGGATAGTGGACGCCTTTGTGCACGTGATGGAGCAGTACATGACTTTTGATGTAAACGCCCCCCTTCAGGACCGGCAGGCAGAAGCTATTCTCCTGACCCTGATTGAGGAAGCCCCGAAGGTAAAAGCAAATCCCAATGATTATAACGCGCGGGCAAATATAATGTGGTGCGCGGCAGAGGCCCTCAACGGCGTCATCTCTTCAGGGGTCCCGCAGGACTGGGCCACTCACATGCTAGGGCATGAACTGACTGCTGTTTACGGGCTGGACCATGCTCAGACACTGGCATGCGTTCTTCCATCTCTGCTGCGCAATCGCAAAAATGCTAAACTGGGAAAACTCGTTCAGATGGGCAGGCGCGTTTTCGGAATAAATGAAAATGACAATGAAAAAGGCGCGGAAAAAACTATTGGTTCCATTGAGGATTTTTTCCATTCAGTCGGCATGAAAACAAAACTTTCGGATTACAATATAGCCTCCGGTGACGCGGCAAATAAAATATTAGAGAGGCTCAGTAAACGTAATGCCATATATGGGGAACATGAAGACATAACGCCGGATATTTCGGCTGAAATAATAAAAAACTGCTGAAGGGTTTATCATGCGTACATTTTCACTGAAGACAAAACTTGTAACCGCGTCTTTAATATTGGTAATTTTGCCGATCCTGATAATAGCGGGCCTCTCTCTTTTTCAATTCCGTTCCATGGGCAAAAAAATAGAGCACAAGGCCTATGTCAATATCAAAAGTGAAATTTCGGCGACCGCCAGGGCCGGACTTGATTCCGACATAAGGACAATTCAGAATATAATACTCAACAGCTGCGAGGACGTGAAGTTGCTGGCGAATTTATCCGTCATGAAGACATATCAGGAAGCGATTATGGGGGAAAGTGATTTTTTCAACAATCTCGCGCGCCAGGAAATATCAAGGGTAGTTGACGGCATATTTCAGACGTGCCGCTCCCAGATGGACTTTCTTTTGAAGATGATGAAAACCAATATGAATATAGCTTCAGAAACCCTGGAAAATACAGGAAAAGCAATTCTGGACCCTAAAAGGAAAATAGAATGGAACGCCGTTAACCAGTTTACAAAGCAGAGCGGAAAAATAGAACTTCCATTGATGGAGATAGGGGGAATGCCAGTCCTTCCAAATGAAAATCCTGAAACCCCTTCCCCTATTGTTGACAAGGTTAAAGCCATCGCAAATTGCACCTGTACTATTTTTCAGAGAATTAACCCTGAAGGCGATATGCTCAGAATTGCGACAAATGTGTTAAATTCAGATGGGAACAGAGCTATTTCTACATATATTCCAGCCGTAAATCCCGATGGAAAGCCCAATCCCGTTATAGCCTCAGTCATCAAAGGCGATACGTACCGCGGCAGAGCTTTTGTCGTCAATGCGTGGTATATAACCGCCTATAAGCCCATTTATGACGCTGAAAAAAATCTAATTGGGATGCTTTATGTCGGAGTAAACGAAATGGAATCTGATGAAATTGTCAAATCCATTACTCAAACAAAAATCGGTTTGCGCGGTTATCCTTTTATCATGGACTCAAAAGGCACACTGCTTATACATCCAAGAAAAGATCTTGTCGGAAAAAATACGATTACAGATCTCGGGCTCAATGAATTCAAAAAGATAATTGAGAACAAGGAAAGCGGCAAAACCAAATTTATTTCTTATACATTCGAAAATGAAAAAAAGTTTGTTGTCTATACCTATTTTCCTGAATGGGACTGGATTATAGGTGGCTCCGGTTATTGGAAAGATCTTTCAACTTCCGTAGCCGCATCTTCCATGGAAATGCTTAAAAAAGAAATTGCCGCTTTTGCTGTCTCATCAAAGAGAAATTACTCGGGAAAGATTATCAGCATATATTCCCAGATAAGATATATAGATAAAGGCGGTATGGAATTAATAAGATATGAAAACGATAAATTCGTCTCTGAGCTCAAAGATAAAAAAGATAAAAACTGGTTTATAGAAGCATCCGCTTTAAAACCGGGAGAGTTAAACATTTCAAGAGTCGAAAAGGCGGAAAACACAGATGATGTAGTTCTCCGTATTTCCATGCCGGTCTATACGAACGGAAGCTTCAGGGGCGTCATGGTGATAAACATGAACTGGCCCGTTATATGGGAAGAGCTTAAAAATCACAAATATGGAAAAACAGGATATTGTTATATTATAAACAGTGACGGCATAATCATATCACACCCGACACATACGATGAATGACAGTGTTCACATAGACGGCGCGTTGTCCCTGCTGGCAAAAGATTGTATCCAGAAAGGAACAGAGGCATTTGGAGAATATGACTTTGAAGGAAAAAAGAAATATGCTGTTTTAAAGTCGTTTAAGATAGGAAAGGAAAAATATATTATTGCTATAACCGTGCTTGCTTCAGAAATGATGGAATCTGTGGATGACCTCAAAAGAGATACGCAGCTAACGACACTCAGAACGGCAGAGCTTACAATGTTTTTTGCTTTGGTACTGATTATATTGGGAGTTGCAATCGCAACACTTTTCAGCGGCAGAATAACTGCCCTGCTTAAAACAGTCATCAGCGGACTCAACAGAAATTCCGAACAGGTGGCGCGGGCTTCCGTAAATTTGGCTGACGCCAGCCAGCAGATGGCTGCAAGTGCTTCCGAACAGGCTTCAAGCCTTGAGGAGATTTCCAGCAGCCTGGAGCAGATGTCGTCCATGACCAGACAGAATGCCGAAGATACCAATACCGGCAAGAAAATGATGGATAGCGCACGCGTGATAATAGATAAACTGGTCAGGCATACAAAGAATCTTTCAGAGGCAACCGAACAGATTGCCGCTACCAGCGAAAAAACAGGAAAGATAATAAAAACGATTGATGAAATAGCGTTCCAGACAAATCTCCTCGCTCTGAACGCCGCGGTGGAAGCGGCAAGGGCCGGCGAAGCCGGAAGAGGCTTTGCCGTCGTCGCAGAGGAAGTCAGAAATCTGGCGCAGAAGAGCGCGGAGGCCGCGAAGGAAACCAGCGCCATGATTGAAAACACCATGAATGCCGTTAAACAGGGAACGGCACTGACGAAGGAAACACAGGAGGCAATACTTCAGAATAATGAGATAGAAATGAAAATAGCCGATATCATGGACAAAATAAATGTCGCTTCCCATGAACAGGCACAAGGGATAGAACAAATCAATAAAGCCGTTTCCCAACTGGACATGCTGACCCAGTCCAATGCTTCCAATTCGGAGGAAGCCGCGTCTTCAAGTGATGAACTTAAATCCCAGACGAAAAGGCTCAACAGCCTTATCAACGCCCTCACCAAAATGGTAAACGGAAGTTCCTCGCGGCAACATGTGTCTCTGGACACTGCTGACAGCGATAATTTGCTTTCATTTCACGGAAAAGCAGAGAAGAAACTTCCTTTTAATGAAAAAGCTAAAAAATACCTGTCAGGAAAATAATGAAATTTCGAAGACAGAGGCTCAGAGATCGGCTTGCATTCTTTTTTCGGCACAGTCGAAATAGGCTTTGTTTATTTCAATACCGGTAAAGTTTCTTTTTCCATCAAGACAAGCAACGCCTACGGAACCTACGCCCATAAAGGGGTCAAGCACAGTGTCACCGGGTTTCGACGCTATTTCCAAAATATGTTTCAGGACTTTCAAGGGTTTTTGCGTGGGGTGCAGGGGGTCTTTTATTCTTTCATTTCCCATGCAGATGGGGGACTCTATGAAGTTGTGCATTTCATTCTGTTTTTTGAAATTCCAGTAATGCTCTTTGTCCCACATACAGACGATAAGTTCGCAGCTGTTGAGGAATCCGGCTTTTCTGATTTTCGGCGCGGGGTTGGTCTTGTGCCATACCATAAACTGAAAAGTATCAAATTCGGGATCAAAAACCTCATGCCATTTGCCAAGGAGATTATAACTGGTGAAGGCAAAAATGTTTCCCGTCGGTTTAAGCACTCTCTTCAATTCGGAAACCCAGTCAGCCGGATTGAAATCGACGGTATCCCATTCAGCCAGATCGTTATTGAAATCCTTTCTCCAGGACATCTTTATGTTTCCAGTGGAATATTTCCCCAGATTATAAGGAGGGTCTGTCAGGATAAGATCAACAGAATTGTCGGGGACTTTTTCCAGGATTACGCGGCTGTCGCCTAAAAATAAACGGCAGGTTGTTTTCATTTAGTTCCGGCGCAGTATTTATTTACAATTTCGATGATATTGGTTTTTCGTATGGGCTTGGAGAGATAATCATCCATCCCGGCAGCAATGCATTTTTCCCTGTCGTCTTTCAATGCGTGAGCTGTGAGCGCTATGACGGGAGTATGTTTTTTCCCGTTTTCAATCCGCCTGATTTCGGCGACCGTTTCGTATCCGTCAAGTTCAGGCATCTGGACATCCATCAGCACGATATCGTAACTGTGTTTCATAAATATTTCCAAGGCCTCCCTGCCATTGACTGCCGAGTCCGCCTGAATGCCCATGCTACCGAGAATTGAAAGAATCACTTTTCTGTTTATCTGATTATCTTCCACTATGAGTACTCTTGATTCACGGCTTTCTGACCGAACACGCGGTTTTGAATCGCTGCCGGGAGAAAGTTCGCTCAATTCTCCCTCCAGATTTTTCCTGCACGCCTCTTCAATAACGCTTATCAGCTGTGAAGTTTTGACAGGCTTGTTCAGGAAGCCGGAGAAGCCGTATTTCTCCAATTTCTTTTCAGAAGTATGTTCAGTTATTGACGCAAGCAGCAAAAGCGTAATTTTTCCGAAAACGTGATTGTTTTTTATCCGTGCCGCGAGGTCCATTCCGTTCATATCCGGCAGGTGGTAATCGAGCAGCGCGAAATCGTAGGGGTCCTTTTCTGAATTGGCCTCTTCGATCATCCAGAGCGCTTCTGACGCGGAAGAAGCGGTTTTGCATATTACATGCCTTGCGGAGAGCCTGGATGAAATGGATTTCGCGGAAAACACGTTATCGTCAACGATCAGGATTTTCAGTTCCGATATATCAGGTCGTTTTACACTGTCGCCCAGCTCATAAAATTCATTGTTTACAGGGAGAGAGAGCGTGAGGGAAAAAATGGAGCCCGCGCCGGGACTGCTTTTGACTCTTATGGAACCGCCCATCATTTCAACAAGATGACTGCTTATGCTCAGGCCGAGGCCGGTGCCTTCGTATCTCCGGGTTGTGGAAGAATCTGCCTGTGTGAATTTATCAAAAATCCCTTTCTGTTCGTGTTCATCCATTCCTATGCCGGTATCGCTGACCCTTATTTCCATTTCCAGGTTTTCATCTGTTTTATGTATGCATTCGGCTTCTATGTAAACGTGTCCCTTTTCAGTGAATTTGACGGCATTGCCGGCGATGTTGACAAGTATCTGACGGATGCGGCCCGTATCGCCTATGAGATATCTTGGTAATTCAGGCGGATAATACACAACGACTTCCAAGCCTTTTTCTCTGCCCTGTACCGAAACCAGCGTACCTATTTCCTCCATAAGCTCAAGCATATCGACGTTTCCGCTTTTCAGTTCCAGTTTGCCTGCCTCTATTTTTGAAAAATCGAGTATGTCGTTGAGGATTCTCAGGAGGGAATGCGCTGAAACATCTATTGTCTTGGCAAATTCGCGTTGTTCGTTTGAAAGTCCAGTCTCCATCAACAGTTCGGACATTCCCACAATTCCGTTCATGGGGGTGCGTATTTCATGAGACATATTGGCGAGGAAATCGCTTTTCGCCTTGTTTGCCGAGGTTGCTTCTACAGCCAGCCTGTTTGCTTTTTCGGTCGCGTCCTTCAGGCAACTGTTGGCGGTTATCAGCGCGTCCTCCGCTTTTTTCCTCACGGAAATTTCCCGCTGTAAGTTTTCCGTTCGCTCACGTACCCGCTTTTCAAGCTCCTGATTCATGTTTTTGAGCTCGGTTTCATCTTTCTTGCTTCTCATGATGTAGCGTATTACCGAAGACAGTATTGCCAGGAATGTCATGATTACGAGCGTGATGATAATGCCTCTGAGCAGGCGGAACGGAGACTGTATGAGCTCCGCTATCGCATCCCTTGGAAGTATATTGACGACGACCCAGTCGGGGCCTTCTATTTTTCCGATTATGGCAATACTCTTCGGGGTCTCGATGCGGAAGCTTCCGGCATTGGGGTTTTCCTTGAGTTTACTGTTGATTTCATCCGTGATTTTTTTGACTTCATCATCCGTTATATCGCCGATATTGAAATTTCCGCCCGAACTTTCAATATTTTTTCTGAACGAATTTGACGCAAGGGCCTTTCCATATTTTCCAAAAATGAGAAAACTGCTGCCTTCCACCCGGGTGATTTCCTCAGAAAAAGTCATGATGCCGGGCATTGTAATATCATGACCCACTGTGCCCGCCCATCTGCCGTTCAGATAAAGAGGGGCCGTTATGCTTATCATCCACATTTTTGAAACGGGGTCAACGGATATATTCGTCCATTTTGCTTTTCTTCCGGGATTGTTTTCAGGTCTCTGCGGTTTCATCCATTCCGTTTCAGAATAATTCGTTGAAGGAGGCGCGCGATAGATGAAATCAGGGTTTGACGGCCAGAATATGTTATATCCGCCTTTATCCAGAAGAATGCATATATTGGAGTATATCCTGTCAGGAATATTGTTGCCGAAAAACTCGGAGAATTTTTTTGCCTGCACATGAAAGCTTTTGATTTCGTCATTTAAAAGCGTCCCTTCCGGTATGAATATCCCCGCTTCGGTTTTGCCGGAAAAGCCGTCCTTTTCTAAACGCCATGCTCCGTCCCCGCATTTTTTGACGAGCCTGTCAAATTCCGATATGTGTTCAGGAAGAGGCGGAGTGATGGATGCCGGAAGAAGCTTTGAAAACCTTGTTATGCTCTTTTCAGCCTCATCCACCTGTTTGTTGAGCCGTCTTATGAAAAACCTGTCGTTTTTCTCGATTTCATCGAGTTTATCGGTGACTAGCGTGTCCCTCAGTTCAGCTTCAAAAAAAAGCATTATCGGTGTAAGTATCAGAAACACACCGATTATTACGTAAAAACATATTAGAAGCACCAGCTTCAGCGGTTGTATATACTGGCTGAAAACATCGGTCCGGGCTTTTACTTTTTTGAAAAGCATATATTATAAAGTTCCATTGCGTGAAAATTACTGAATGCTGATTATTATATTATATATAGGCTAGACAGCTATTCAATATTGAATTAAATGTTTTTCAGTGTCATTTCTTATTGTGCTTAACGTATTGACGGCGGAGTTTTTCATATATGATCGAAGACAAGATGACCCCGATGATGAAACAGTACCGGCAGATGAAATCCGAAATACCTTCGGACGCTTTTCTGTTTTTTCGTATGGGGGACTTCTATGAAATGTTTTTTGACGACGCTGACAAGGTGAGCAGGATACTTGGCCTGACACTGACCCAGAGAGGCGGAGTACCTATGGCCGGAATACCTCACCACGCGCTCCAGAATTACCTGCCGCGCCTCCTGGAGGCCGGATACAAGGCCGCTATAGCCGAACAGATGGAAGACCCGAAATTCGCCAAAGGCATCGTCAAAAGAGAAGTTGTCCGCGTCATTACGCCGGGAACTGTCATTGACAGCACTATTCTTTCTCCCAAACAGAATAATTTTCTCGTAGCCCTTTCTTCCTCAAAGGACCGTTTCGGACTTGCCAGCCTGGACATCAGCACCGGGGAATTCAGAATAACCGAACTGAAAAACAGAAGTGAACTCGAAACGGAACTTCACAGAATGCAGGCAAAGGAATGCATCGTCCCCGAAGCGCTTTTCAATTCCTGGGAAAAAGAAAAATCGCATCCCTATGTTTATGAAAAAATTCTCTGGACGCCTCTTTCCGACTGGGTTTTCATGTACGATAACGCGGAAGACCTTCTCAAACGGCATTTCAAGACGGCATCGCTTGACGGTTTCGGGTGCAGGGATATGAACCTTGCAGTTTCGGCCGCAGGGGCCATACTCCATTACGCCTCTGAAAATCTCCGCCACAACGTCGGCCACCTGAAAAAACTCAGAACATATCAGAACGACGACTATATGACCCTTGATTATATTTCCCAGCGCAATCTCGAACTGGTCGAACCCATGTCCGGGGGCGCTAAAAACAGAACCCTTCTGAGCATACTCGACGAATGCGTTACCCCCATGGGCAGCCGCCTTTTGCGGGAATGGATACTCAGGCCGCTTTCCGGAAAGGATGCCATCATTTCGCGACTTGACGCCGTCGAAGCCCTCAAAGACGACCCGCTGACACTGGCGGAACTCCGTGAACTCGTAGGCGTGATAAGAGATATGGAACGCATCACCGGCAGGCTCAACGTGGGCAGCGCCAACGCAAGGGATATGATTGCCCTCTCCAACAGCCTCGCTATCATCCCCGGACTGAAAGCGCTCCTCGGCAACTTTGACAAACCGTTGCTCCGGGAACTCACGGACAAGT
>MHBF01000136.1:15543-16493 GCA_001803225.1 Lentisphaerae bacterium GWF2_44_16
TCCCGCCATAATCACCGAAGGCGGTATCATAAAGGAAGGCTGCAACGCGGAGCTTGACGAATTAAGAAGCGCGTCCACTGAAGGCAAAGACTGGCTCGCCGCCCTTCAGACAAAGGAGCAGGAACGCAGCGGCATCAAATCCCTAAAGGTGCGCTTCAATAAAGTTTTCGGTTACTACATAGAAATAAGCAAATCAAACCTTTCCCTCGTCCCGGGAGATTATGTTAGAAAGCAGACCCTCGTCAATGCGGAACGCTTCATAACTCCTGATCTGAAGGAAATGGAAAGCAAAATACTCGGCGCGGAAGACCGCTCAAAAGCCCTGGAATACGAAATATTTCAGGAAATCCGCATGTTCGCGCTTGATTACACGTCGCAAATTCAGGAAACATCCGCCGCCCTCGCCAGCATCGACGTCCTGGCCTCCCTCGCGGAGTGCGCCGCCAAATATAATTATTCCCGCCCCCATATAAGCGAGGATGATCTCATCGATATAAAAGCAGGCAGGCATCCCGTCCTCGACGCGCTGATGAGAACGGAACGTTTCGTCCCCAATGACACGCTCCTTGACGGAGAAGAAAACCGCATGATGATAATAACAGGCCCCAACATGGCCGGTAAATCAACATACATCAGACAGACCGCCATGCTGGTGCTTCTCGCGCAAATGGGCTCCTTCATCCCTGCCGACAGCGCCAAAATAGGCATTGTTGACCGCATATTCACCCGCGTGGGGGCCGCCGATGACATTTCGCGCGGACAGAGTACATTCATGGTGGAAATGATTGAGACCGCCAACATTCTCAATCACGCCACTCCCAAAAGCCTTGTCATACTTGATGAAATAGGCAGAGGCACCAGCACTTTTGACGGCCTGAGCATCGCATGGGCCGTCGCCGAATACATCCATGACAACCCCCAATGCAAAGCCCGTACCCAGTTCGCCACTC
>MHBF01000137.1 GCA_001803225.1 Lentisphaerae bacterium GWF2_44_16
GGGATGCCGTTTTTGAGGCTATGATAGAGGGCATAATGGCGATAGATATGGATACCACGGTGATAAGCATAAACAAAGCGGCTTTGAAGCTGCTGGGGATCCAGGAGGGCGCCGAAGGAAAAACCATACACGAACTTGTCAGAAATCCGGCCCTTCATTTGTTCGCTGAAAAAATACTTTCTGAAAAGAACCCTGTTGAGGGCGAACTGGTTTTTCACAACGGCGAAGATCTTTTTCTCCAGCTGAAAGGCAGTGTGATATGTGATGCGGACGGAAATGTCATAGGCGGTCTCATAGCGCTTACCGATATAACCCAGATAAGGAAACTTGAGAGAATGAGGCATGATTTTGTGGCCAATGTATCGCACGAGATAAAGACCCCGATAACGGCGATAAAAGGTTCCATCGAGACGCTTCAGTCTGGAGCGTGGGAAAATCCCGCCGACGCGGAGCGATTCATGAATATAATAATGAAACACGCTGAAAGACTTGACGCCATAGTCAAGGACATACTGAGCCTTTCATCCATAGAAAAGGAAAATGAAAAAGATGAAACGCGCTTCATTGAATCTTCCGTGGCGGATATTATAAACACGGCCTGTGAATTATGCATGGAAAAGGCCGAAGGCAAAAAGGTGAAAATTGTTTCAGACTGCGATGCCCTGATAAAAGCCGAAGTGGACAGACCGATGGTTGAACAGGCGCTTGTAAACCTCATTGACAACGCCGTGAAATACAGCAATGAAAACAGCAGTGTCGAAATAAGCGTTTCGACTCTCAGAAATAATGTTCTGATAAGTGTAAAAGATCATGGATGCGGAATAGCCAGAGAGCATCTTTCCCGGCTCTTTGAGCGCTTTTACAGAGTTGATAAGGCCAGGAGCAGAAAGCTCGGCGGAACAGGCCTGGGACTGGCGATAGTCAAACATATCGCGCAGATGCATTCAGGTTCGGTGACTGTGGAAAGTCAGCCCGGCAAAGGAAGTGTTTTCACTATTTCACTGCCCGAAAACAGAAAATCCTGATTTTTCCGCTCCTAAGCACAAAACTTTATCTACTTCTAATTCCGTCCTAACATTTCTCTAACAATCAGGGCTTATTGTTAATATATAAAACCAAAAAAGAGGAGAAATGAGATGAAAAGAAAAATCTTCCTGCTTTCAGGTCTGGCAAGCATCCTGACGGCGGCAGTCGCGACAAATGGAGCTGAAACTACAATCAACGGGGCGGGAGCGACTTTTCCGGCGCCTGTTTACAGTTCATGGACCTACAGGTACAAGGAAAAAACCGGTACAAGGATTAACTATCAGGCGGTCGGCTCCGGCGCCGGCATAGCGCAGATAAAGGCGAAAACAGTGGATTTCGGCGCTTCCGATGAACCGCTTAAAAAAGAAGAACTCGACAAATACGGAATGACACAGTTTCCCATGCTGATGGGAGGCGTTGTCCCGGTTGTAAATATACCCGGAGTCGCAAGCGGAAAACTTCAATTGACACCGAAAGTCCTCGCCGATATCTTTCTTGGGAAAATAAAAAAATGGGACGATGCCGCGATAACATCCATCAACAGCGGTCTTAAACTTCCTTCAATGCCGATTACAGTGGTTTACCGTTCAGACGGCTCCGGCACCACATGGATATTCACAAACTACCTGAGCAAAATTTCTGAAGACTGGGCAAAAGGCCCCGGGAACGGCAAGTCCGTAAAGTGGCCCGTCGGAGTAGGCGGTCAGAAAAATCCGGGCGTAGCCAATAACGTCCAGAAAATATCCGGTTCAATCGGTTATGTGGAATACACATACGCGTTTGAAGGTAAACTCAGTTGTGCCGCCCTTCAGAACAAAGCGGGCAAATTTGTGGCCCCAGGAATAGAATCTTTTATTTCAGCAGGCGCAAATGCGGACTGGAAAAATGCTCCCGGCTTCTATATGGTACTTACGGATCAGCCCGGAGAAAAAAGCTGGCCCATACTCGGTGTAACTTATATTCTCGTATATAAGGAACAGAAAGATACCGTGAAATCCAGGGAAATGATGAAATATTTTAACTGGTGCTATACTGATGAAGGAAGCAAAACGGCTTCAACGCTCAATTATGTTCCAATACCTGAAAATGTGGTTAAAATGATAAAAGACAGTTGGAAAAACAATGTTAAATGTGACGGCAAATCCGTTACTGAATAAATCGGGCATGAACAACATATGCGGGGCGTATATCGCCCCGTTTTTTATGAAAATAAAAAGATGAAACAGAAAAAAAAACAGGACAAAAGCGCAGCAGACCGCATCTTTTATATTACTACGATGTTCTGCGCTTTTCTGGTGCTGGTTATAATGTGCGGTTTTTTTGTCCAGCTTTTTATTCACTCCTTTCCGGCAATTAAAAAATTTGGTTTTACTTTTCTTGTTTCCGGAGAATGGGACCCGGTAAGGAACATATACGGGGCGGCAAGCGCGATATACGGGACGGCGATTACTACCATTATCGCTATGGCGATAGCGGTGCCGTTAAGTTTTCTCATAGCTCTTTTTCTTGTTGAAATGGCGCATCCTGTTCTCAGCAGAATTATAGGACAGGCGATTGAACTGCTGGCCGCCATACCGAGTATAATCTACGGTATGTGGGGGCTTTTCGTTTTCGTTCCTTTCATGCAGAATTATGTAGGGCCTTTTCTGGCGGATACGTTAAAATTGAAATGGCTTCCGCTCTTTCAGGGCCCATGTACGGGCTTCGGACTGCTTACCGCCGGAATAGTGCTGGCTTTCATGGTGCTTCCATTCATAAGCGCGGTCATGAGGGATGTTTTCAAAATGGTACCGCCTGTGCTGAAAGAATCCGCGTACGGCTGCGGCGCGACCACCTGGGAAGTAACATTTGACGTAACGATGAAATACGGTATGCAGGGACTTCTCGGGGCTGTCTTTCTGGGCCTTGGAAGAGCTGTAGGCGAAACCATGGCTGTGCTTTTCATCATAGGCAACACTCCCAGAATAAGCGCGTCCCTTTTTGAATCCGGGACTACTATATCGGCTACGCTGGCAAACAATTTTGCGGAATCCTCGGGAGTTTTTCAGAGTGTGCTGCTGGAGCTGGGCCTGGTGCTTCTCGCCATAACATTTCTGATACAGATAGCCGCGCAGTTCTGGCTCAATATGGTGCGCCGCAAGTTCGGGGGGAATATATGAAAAGCCGTTCCCTCATTTTAAGAAAAACATCTGACAAAGTGGTGAAGGCAGTATCGATACTGGCGGCGTTTTTCGGGGTTTTCTTTCTTGCCTGGATAATGTTTACAGTGCTTAAATTCGGGTTTAAAAGTTTTTCACTTTCGTTTCTGATTGAGCCGACCAAGCCTTACGGGGTTGCTGACGGAGGAATAGCGAACGCGCTCCTGGGAACGCTGCTTATAACTTTCGGCGCATCGGCTCTGGGTGTGCCTCTGGGACTTCTCGGGGGAGTATATCTTTCTGAATTCGCGAAGAATTCAAAGAAAGGGAATATAATAAGGTTTTCAGCCAATGTCATGATGGGCATACCTTCGATAATAGTAGGCCTTTTCGTATATACGCTTCTGGTTTATACTACAAAGAGTTTTTCTGGTTTTGCGGGCTCTGTGGCGCTTGCCATAATCATGTTTCCGATTGTAGTCAGGACTACTGACGATATGCTTTCAATGGTACCGAATTCACTCAGAGAATCCGCTCTTGCGCTCGGCTCTTCGCGGTGGCGGACGACCCTCAGCATAGTTTTCCGCGCGGCAAAATCAGGGCTCATAACAGGCGTACTGCTCTCGGTGGCCAGGGTCAGCGGCGAAACGGCCCCCCTCCTGTTTACAGCGCTCTGGAGCGACAGCTGGCCGACAAGTTATTTTACTCAGCCTACCGCCAACCTTACTGTTACAATCACTGAATACGCGACGAATTCCCCCTTTGAGCAGATGCATATCAAGGCCTGGGGAGCGGCATTGCTCGTTACGCTTGTAGTACTTATGCTTAACATAGCTTGCAGAATCATTTTCATGGAGGCTAAACATGCAAGAAAATAATGCGCTTTTCGATACGGATTTCAGCAGTGTTTTCAAGGACGATCCCGCTGAAACACTGATTTCCGTAAAGGGGTTGAATTTTTTTTATGGAAAACATCAGGCCCTTTTCAACAATTACATGGAAATAAAAAAGAACCGTGTTACTGCGGTAATAGGGCCGTCCGGCTGCGGCAAGTCAACTCATCTCAGAGTGTATAACCGGATATACGAGCTCTACAGGGACCAATACGCGACAGGGGAAGTTTTACTTGACGGGGAGGATATATTATCCCCGGCGGCAGATGTCCTCGAACTTAGAAAAAAAGTAGGCATGATATTTCAGAAACCGACCCCGTTTCCAATGTCCGTTTTTGACAATGTAGCTTACGGGCTGAAACTTCATTATAAACTTTCCAGAAGGGAAATTTCCGAACGCGTGGAAAAAGCCTTGAAAAGCGCGGCCCTCTGGGACGAAGTCAAAGACAAATTGAAAAAACAGGGTACTGCCCTTTCAGGCGGACAGCAGCAGAGGCTCTGCATAGCCAGGGCCATAGCGGTGGAGCCGGAAATACTTCTCATGGACGAGCCGACTTCCGCGGTTGACCCGGTAGGAACGTTGAAAATTGAGAACCTCATAGAGGTATTGAAAAACAAATATACCATCGTAATAGTAACTCACAACATGCAGCAGGCCGCGCGAGTTTCCGATTATACGGCATTTTTCTATGAAGGATACATCGTAGAATTTGATAAGACTGAAAATATGTTTACAAAACCGCAGAAAAAACAAACCGAAGCCTACATAACCGGACGCTTCGGGTAACGGGCACGAAGTGACTTTTATTGTCTTCGCTCAACTTCGTTTGCGAAGGGGATGAAAATATAAATATATCGTATAGGAAATTGTTATCCGGGGAACGGATTTGACGAAGCAAATCCCTCCACGCCAAGTGTATATCAATGAAAAATCGTGGAGGGTTGCGCGTTGTCGCAACCGTCTTAAAACCCCGGCAAAGCCGGTTAAGTTCAGGACAAAAAATAAGGAGAATTTTAAATGGCCCTTCATCTTACAAAAGAGATAGCGAAACTGAAAAACAAGGTATTGAAGCTTTGCGCGCTGGTAGAAGAAAACGTGAAAAGCGCCGTGGACGCGGTGACAAATTTGGACATAGACCTGGCGATATCAGTAAAGGAAAAAGACGACAGGATAGATTCTATGGAAATAGAATTGGAAGAGGAATGTCTTAAAATACTTGCTCTTTATCAGCCGGTGGCTAACGACTTGCGTTATGTCATAGCGTGCCTGAAAATGAACAACGACCTCGAGCGAATAGGCGACCTTGCCGTCAACATCGCGCGGAGGGCTATTACTGTCGCTAAATTCAGTGAAGAGCCGATATTCCTGGACTTCTATCCCATGATGGACAAGATGCGTTCCATGCTGAAAAACTCCCTTGACGCCTTAATCGAAATGAACGCGGAACTGGCAGTGCAGGTGCTGACCCATGACGATGAAATAGACGCCATGAACAAACAAATGCAGAAACAGGTGCTGGAACTCATTAAGAAAAACCCTGAAAAAGTCGAGTACTATATTCATCTTCTGAGTGTATCACGGCATCTGGAGAGGATTGCGGATTATGCCACTAATATAGCTGAAGACGTTATTTATATGGTAACCGGCAAAATAGTCAGGCATCAGCACGATACGTCTTTCATTAAGCAGAAAAACTGACAACCTCTATTTGCGAAGTAAAAATTTATTCTCCTCCCCGGGCTTCCGGAAATAATCCCCTTTATATGTTTCCAGATATGAAATTCTGTAAAGAAGTGCTAATTTTAAGCAGTTCAGGGATATTTTGAAAATAAAGGGGATGGGATTTGAAACTCCATATCAGAAAAAGTTTTTTTACGCTCCTTGAGCTTCTTATAGTCATTTCGATAATAAGTATGCTTGCCGGTATGATTCTTCCCGGCATAGGAAAAGCAAAACAGAGAGCCAAATATGTAAGATGGATGGCTTATAACGCCCAGTTCAACCGCGATCCCGATACCGTTCTTAATTTCAATTTTGCCTATCCTGATTTCACGGTTGAATATCAGGGTTCTTCTTTCCCGGGCCTTAAAAACGGGGCTGTAGCGTGTGATGCCGAAAAGTTTGATCTGAACAATTACCACGGTGTATTGATAAATGATCCTGAATGGAAAATCGGAGGCGGCAGATGGGGCTTTAATAACGCGCTTTATTTTGACGGGCGCAACGATTTCGTTGAAGTTCCCGGCAAAAAGGCATTGGATTTCGACCCGCTTAAAGATGATTTTACAATTTCCGTGTGGGTTAATTTTGACAAGCTTACTTCCACCCAGGCACTGTTTTCAAAATCCGAATGGCCGAAGTACGCGCAGTATGACGCGTATATTCTCAATAAGAATTTTGAAGCCGATTTTGGAACATCAACCTTCAGATGGGCTCAGCCTGATGACCTGAAACAGGAAAACCAGTGGGTTAATATAACAATGACGGCACGGGATAAAAATTATAAAATGTATGTTAACGGCAAACTGCTGGGTAATTCAGTAAAACCAAAAGGTTCAGGCATTTCATCAAGCGTAACTGACGCTAATTTTTTATTGGGCGCGGCCGGGAAACAGGGCGGCAAAACCAAAATAGCCGGTAGAAAAACGACAACAATGGAGACAAGTTCCTATTTTCAAGGTTTGATGGATGAGGCAATTGTCCTTAAGAGAGGACTTTCGGATACAGAGGTGAAAAATATTTATCTTATGGGAAAAGCACAGTGAAATTGTTAACAGGAAGACGGATTTGACAAAGCAAATCCCTCCACGGCATGTAAAATTTAGAGGGTTGCGCTTCGTCGCAACCTGGAGAGATTGAAGTATGGCACGGATAATTGTAGCAGATGACAGTAGAATGGCCCTGGCTTTTTATTCACATGTCCTTGATTATATGGGCCATGAAGTAGCATTATGTGAAAACGGAAAAGAAGTTGTAGAAGAATTCAGAAAAAAACCGGCGGATTTGCTTATACTGGATGTGGAAATGCCGGAAATGGATGGAAATGAGGCCTGCAGTAGAATAAGGAAAATGCCTGAAGGCATAAATATTCCGATAATAATCGTTTCGGCGCATGATGATGAACAGGATATTTTGAAAGGCCTCAACGCCGGAGCAAACGATTATCTGCTCAAACCAGTAAAAGAGGCACACCTTATAGCGAAGCTTAAAACTTTTCTATATACTTCATCTCTTCATAAGAAAGATATTGATCTGGCTAAAAACCATACGGAATTGGCAGGGCGTTACAGGATTGAAAAACTTATCGGTTACGGTTCACATTCCGTAGTTTTCATGGCAAAAGACCTTAAAAATGATAATTTTACGTTGGCAGTCAAGCTTCTTAATGAAAAATTTATTTCTGAAAACATATCAAAGCCTTTCATTGAGACGGCTGAAAAAATAAAAAATATAGACTGCCCCAATGTATTAAAGATTTTTGAGTACGGCCAATATAACAGTCAATTGTATGTGGTACTTGAATATGCTGACGGGGGAGATTTGAAGACCCTTCTGAAGAAGCGCAAATTAAGTGAACTGGAAGCGGCAAAACTTGCTTTTGACATAGTAAAAGGACTGAAGGCATTTTCAGAAAAGAACATTGTACATCTTGACATCAAGCCGGAAAATATAATGCTCCATGCCGGCGGATATAAAGTCGGGGATTTTGGAATAACAATACCCAGAGAAAATTCAACGCTGCCCATAAACGCGGAAATATGGAGTACTGCCGCTTATCTTCCCCCTGAGGCTTTGACAGGTGAAAGCGCGGTTGACAGCAGGAGTGATATATATAGCCTGGGTATAACTCTTTATGAAGCACTTTCAGGCGATAATCCGTTTCAGTCTGAAAAGCCCACAGTGGCGATGTTCAGGCAGATAAATTTTAATCCGCCTCAGCTAAAAGATTTTGACGGATCTGTTTCATCTCCGTTCTCCGACATAATAAGCCTCATGATTAATAAAGCCCCTGATGAAAGGCCTTCTCTGAAGGAACTTGAATATACTTTTCCTCAGTTGATAGAGTTTATTGAATATAAAGAGCTTGAAACTGAAAAGAAAAAAGAGGAGAAAGTTGAAAAAGAACTTGAGGAAAAGCCGGTAAATGAAGAATACATCGCTGAAAAAATAATTTCTGAAGAGGAAAAACGCGTATCTGATGAAATAAAAAAAATAAGGAAAAGAATTTACAGGGCACAAAAAAGGAAGAATACACCTTTTATCCAGAGCATATTGACAATCCTCATTTTTGCGGCCCTGATACTGCTTTTCGCAAACATCGGGTATTATATCTTCGGATTTATAGCCGGCCCGTACAAACAGGAGATTATAAGAGGCTCAGAGGCAATGATTATGTGTGTTAAATGCGGCAAAATTGATGAACAGAGAGTTATTGACATACATAGCAATAAATGCGCAAAATGCGGCGGCAAAGTCGGATTTGCCATGGTTTGCGAAGACTGTAAAAAGGATTTTCCATTCACCGAGCCGGAAATAAAGGCGGATAATATTGAAGAATATACACGTAAATATGATGAACTGAATAAATGTCCTTTCTGTTCCTCAAAAAACATAAAGCCCATGCTGACGGAAAAAGAAAGAAGAAGGACTCTAAAAAAATAAAATTCACGAAATAAAGGCGGCAAAATGTTTAAATTTCTTAATAAAATCAGATTATATCTGTTTTTTTTCCTGATATTGGAAGCTGTCTTTCTTTTTATTTTTTACCTTAATATACCCCATTACCTCAAAATTCCTGCCATTACAATTCTTTCCATTCTCATTGCCGTGGCTTTTTACTTTATTTCAGAGCGAAAGAAGCTGCCGGAAGACAATGTTTTTGGAAAACTGAAGGAATTAAGTGATAAATTTAAGATATCAAGCTCCGGACTTTCAGCTGTAATATGTTCCTTCAAATGTTTCAGAAATAATGAAATTGAGTATTTCAGCATAAATCCTTTCTATGAAGATAGCTTAAAAGATGTTATGGACAGTTTCAATTTCATGTTGCGCCATGAAGACCCTCTGAGGTGGAAAACCGCTGTTGATGAGGTTTTTGAAACAGGGCGGAACTGGACTTTTGAAGGGCATTCAATCCTATGTTCAGGGGAGACTCTTTTATGGAAATGTGTCGCCACCAGTTTTCCGGCGTCAGACAGAGAAGTAGCCTTTGAGTGTGTAATTTCCGACATTACAGAATATAAAATGCTGGAAGAAAATATAAGGCTGAGAGAAGACCGGCTCAAAAGAGTACTGGAAAATATGCCCGTACTGATTAGCGCGTTTGATGAGAGCGGTAATATCGTGGTATGGAATAAAGAATTTGAAAATTTGAGCGGCTATTCACGTGAGGAAGTTAGCAATGATCCATCAATATTGAAAAATATATATCCTGAAAATTTTTTAAGTGAACAGGTCCTCAGAAAATTTGCAGATAACTCGGATTTCAATGGACTTGAAATAGATATAACATGTAAAGATGGAAGCCAGAAAACAATAAGATGGTCAAAACTTTCTGAAAACGCACCGGTGCCGGGATGGTCCTCATGGATCATAGGATTTGATATCAGCAGTGAGAAAAAAACTGAAGAAGCCCTCTGGAAAAGGGATTTATTACTTGGCGCTACTTCACATATAGGCAGTTTGCTCTTGAGCGCCAAAAATTCTGAAGCCGCAATAGCCGACGCTCTGGGACTGGTGGGCCCGGCAGTTGACGCGGACAGAGTTTATATATTTGAAAACCATGACAGCATTTCAAATGGCGAACACCTTATGAGCCAGAGATTCGAATGGTCTTTTGAGGGCACTTCGTCCGTCATAGATAACGAGGAATTGCAAAATCTTTCCTATGAAATTTTTTTCCCAGGCTGGTATGAAGAGCTTTCAGAAGGCAATACAGTAAAAGGTTTAGTCAGGGATTTTCCGGAACAGCAACGCGAATTTTTCCGCGGCAGAAATACAGTTTCCATGCTCATAACCCCGATTTTTCTGAACAGTAATTTCTGGGGTTTCATAGGGTTTGATGAATACCATTCTGAACGGGAATGGTCGGACAACGAGGAAGCTGTTCTTGAGATGATAGGCAATTCAATAGGCAGTTTCATATTGCGCGACAGGGCGGAAAAATATCTTGCGCAGGCAAAATTTAATGCCGAAGAAATTGCCGTCCAGGCAAAGGCGGCCACAAAAGCAAAATCCGAATTTCTCGCGAATATGAGCCATGACATACGGACCCCCCTCAACGGGGTAATCGGCATGGCCCAACTCCTGGCTAAGACTGAACTTAACGGGACGCAGCGCCAATATGCGAACGACCTCATACAGTCCAGCGAAATACTCCTTTCCATCATTGATGATATTCTTGATATTTCAAAGATAGAAGCCGGAAAACTGGAGCTTGAAAATTCTCCATTTGATATCAGAACGAGTATTGAACAGCTTTGCGATACAATGAAATACCAGGCTGAAAAGAAGGGTCTGA
This sequence comes from Lentisphaerae bacterium GWF2_44_16, assembly GCA_001803225.1. Lineage (GTDB taxonomy): Bacteria > Verrucomicrobiota > Lentisphaeria > Victivallales > GWF2-45-14 > GWF2-44-16. Next base: position 10,579 of record MHBF01000137.1, read on the forward strand.
AACTCATATTCAACTATATGGGTGAAGAAACACTTGTGACAGGCGATTCAGTACGCGTCATACAAATACTGCTTAATCTAATAGGAAATGCCATAAAATTTACGTTTGAAGGTCATATAGAAATCAATGTCAAAGCTTCCGCAGTAAATGCTTCAAATAAAATTGAGTTTCTTTTTGAGGTGATTGACACCGGGATAGGGATATCGGCAAACAAAATTACCAGTATTTTTGATAAATTCACTCAGGCTGACAGCTCCACCACAAGAAAATTCGGGGGCACCGGATTGGGACTTTCCATATGCAGGCACCTTGTGGGGAAAATGAACGGCAGCATCAGAGTCGAAAGCAAACCCGGCAGGGGAAGCATTTTTTCATTTAACATAATACTGGACAAGAACAAAAGCTCAGCCTCTTCCGGCAAAAACAATATGATTGAGTTCAAATGGAAAAGGGCCCCTGAAATACTTGTTGCCGATGACAGCGCCATAAACAGAAAAATAACAACGCTTTTTATTGAAGCCTGTAACTGTAAAATTGATACCGCGGAGAACGGGGCCGAGGCCCTGACCAGATTTAATAATAAAAATTATGATCTCATCATAATGGACTTGCAAATGCCGGAAATGGATGGAATTGAAGCTACTGTCTCAATAAGGGAAATTGAAAAAAACAAATTGTCCCCGGCTGTCCCTATCATAGCCATAACCGCAAATGCCCTTCAGGGCGAAAAGGAAAAATGCATAAATTCCGGAATGAACGATTACCTTACAAAGCCAGTTAAGGAAGCTTCTCTCCATAAAGTCATTGTAAAATTTTTGGGACATCTCCTTACGGAACCGGGAATACCTTTATTAATGGAAGTTCCTGCAGAAAAAGATGTTGTAGAACTTAAAATCTTTGATATTGAAAGCGCTAAACTGATGATGGGCGGAAATGAAAAACTTCTCAAAGACATGGTAGGGATTTTTGTAGAGGAAACGCCGGAATATGTCGAAAAACTTAAAAACGCCGTTAAAAATAAAGATTTCAAAACCATCAAAAGTATCTCACATAAGATAAAAGGTGAAGCATCATCCATAGGAGCGGAAAAACTGAGAAAAATTTCCTATGAAATTGAAAATGCCGCGAAAGAGGGAATTTATGGTATCAGCTCGGAAAACACAGTTCTGCTTGAAAAACATTTTACGGAATTGTCAGACATCCTTAAAAACTATATTTCATGAATAGCTGATGTCGGGGAAAAAACGCTGAAGCTTGCTGATTAAAAGTTTATAGTCCACGGGTTTTACCATGAATCCGGCTATGCCTATCGAGGCCATTTTTTTCACAAGCGGCAAATCAGAAGCGCTGGAACATACAAAAACAGGAGGAAGCTCAGCATCGAACTTTTCATGCGCCTTTTTTACAAATTCAACACCGTCCATAACCGGCATCAGCACATCAACTATTATCAGAGAAATTTTTTCAACCCCTGCCTCCTGAATTTTTTCAAAAGCTTCTTCTCCGTTATTTGCCTCAATTACATTAAAACCGATTTTTTTGAAAATCAGTTTATGGTTTTCCCTGACCAGAAAATAATCATCGATAATAAGAACGTTGCGTTCAACGTCTTTTTTTGTTTCATTGCTCATTACAAGTCCGTCAAATGGTTTTTAAATTCTTCCAATTCCATGTCGCTGGGTTTTTAAAAATAAGGGGTCTTTAGTTGATTCGCCAATGCTCTTTGCAAAAATCTTCTTTGAATCCTTCAGTTTTTCCTGTTTATTCAGTTGGGTTTCAATACCTCGTCCCTTGAGGCGGCGACGAAGCTCCGCTCTCCATGCGTCGCGTTGACAAATGCTTGGCGTGCTGGGGGCGCGACTTTTATAATTGTATATCAGCCGGATACGGTGTAGATTCCGCATAACAACAGGAGGATAAATATGAATATCCGCGAAATTCTTGGAAAAGATGTCGAAAATCTTCTAGGCCATAAATGCTCCACAATTGATAAGAGTTCTCTGCACCTGCCCGGGCCGGATTTTTTGGAAAAGATTTTTATTCCATCCGACAGATCCATAAATGTACTTAGAAACCTGCATCTGCTTTTTAATACAGGCAGGCTTGCCGGAACCGGTTATCTTTCAATACTGCCGGTTGATCAGGGAATTGAACATTCGGCGGCATCATCTTTCGCGCCGAACCCTATTTATTTCGATCCTGAAAACATTGTTAAACTGGCCCTTGAATCAGGCTGTAACGCAGTAGCTTCAACTCTCGGTGTCCTGGCGTCTGTGGCGCGGCAATATGCCCCAAAGATACCGTTTATTCTCAAAATAAACCATAATGAGCTTCTTTCTTATCCGAACACTTACGACCAGAAATTATTCGCCTCTGTTGAGCAGGGTTATGAAATGGGCGCGGCGGGCATTGGCGCGACTATTTATTTTGGTTCCGCCGAATCGCGGCGGCAGATTGAAGAAGTCTCACAGGCTTTTGAGCGCGCTCATGAGCTTGGCATGTTTACCGTGCTCTGGTGTTACCTCAGGAATAACGCTTTCAATCATGATGGCGTAAACTATGAGGAAGCCGCGGACCTTACCGGACAGGCGAATCACCTTGGTGTTACCATCAAAGCCGATATCATCAAACAGAAACTCCCGACATGCAATGGCGGTTTCAAGGCGATAGGCTTCGGCAAAACAAGCCCGCTTGTTTATGATAAACTCAGCTCCGCGCACCCGATTGACCTTACGCGTTATCAGGTAGCCAACTGCTATATGGGCCGCATGGGGCTTATCAATTCCGGCGGCGCCGCCGGCAAGGACGATCTCCATGACGCAGTCAAAACAGCAGTCATAAACAAACGCGCCGGAGGCACGGGGCTTATTATGGGAAGAAAAGCTTTCCAGAAACCCATGAAGGAAGGAATAAGCCTGATACAGGCAGTGCAGGATGTTTATCTCTCAAACGAAGTTACCGTGGCATAAGGCTGAAAAATGCACAGAATAGTTCTTCTCCGGCACGGTGAAAGCCAGTGGAACAGAGAGAACCGCTTTACCGGCTGGACTGATGTCGATCTTACTGAAAAAGGTATTTCCGAGGCACACAGCGCCGGACTGCTTCTCAAGGAAAACGGCTTCAGTTTCGATATGGCTTTTTCATCCCTGCTGAAAAGGGCAATAAGGACACTGTGGATAGTTCAGGATACTATGGACGTGCTATGGCTTCCTGTTTACCGTTCATGGCGGCTTAATGAAAGACATTACGGCGACTTGCAGGGACGCAACAAGAGCGAAGCCGCCGCGCGCCTCGGCGAAGAACAGGTGCATCTTTGGCGCAGAAGCTACGATATCCCTCCTCCGCCTCTCAGCAGGGACGACAAACGTTATGCCGGGCATGACCCCAGATACAAAGATCTTGATGAAAAAGACATTCCCCTGACTGAAAGCCTCAAGGACACCACGGCGCGCATGCTTCCCTGCTGGCATGAAAAAATCGCCCCGGCCGTGCTTTCGGGGAAAACTGTTCTCATCGCCGCTCATGGCAACAGTTTGAGGGGGCTTGTAAAATATCTGGACAATCTTTCAGAACAGGAAATTCTGAATATTGATATCCCGACAGGCGCGCCGCTTGTCTATGAACTTGATGAGAAGCTCGGCAAAATAAGACACTATTATCTCCATCATACGCTTTCTGAATCAGATCTGCACCCGTCAGGTGATGAATTATCCTGTCACGATTGAAAAACTGTTTTTTTACGGTTGTTTTTTATGCGGGCAATCCGGAAAAGTACAGTTTTGCGGACTTTTCTTCTCGTCGCGGTAAACAGCGTTCTGCAATAGTCCCATTATTCTTGCGTGTATGGAAATAATGTTATCGTGTTCATCCATGCGCTGTTCGATTTTTTTCAAACCTTTCCTGATTCTCTCTTAAAATTTTCCGTGTCTTCACTGTGTTCCGTGTTTTTACACCTGTTTTTCAGTTTCTCTGAAAAAAACATCTGAAAACTATTTTTATTATTTTGACTTGATGTTAGATTATCCCGAATTATTCTGATTATTACCAATAAAATAAAGGGTTTAAAATGAAAGTATATAACTTCAATGCCGGGCCGGCAATGTTACCGGCGCAAGTCATGGAACTCGCGCAAAAAGAATTTTGCAACTATCGCGGCACAAACTGCGGCATACTTGAACTTTCTCACAGGGGAAGCCAGTTTTCCGAGGTGAATGAAAGGGCCGAAAGAAATATACGCGAACTCATGAATATAAGCGATGATTACGCGGTATGTTTCATACAGGGCGGCGCCAGTCTCCAGTTTACCATGGTGCCGATGAACCTCATGCTTCCCGGCGGTTTCGCGGAATACGCCGACACCGGCACATGGGCTTCAAAAGCCATAAAGGAAGCCAAACTCTTCGGCGAAGTCAAAGTCATCGCCAGCAGCAAGGAAACAAAATACGACAAAATTCCTGAAATACGCCATTGGAAACCCAGCAAGGACGCGTCCTACCTGCACATCACCAGCAATAACACCATTTACGGGACCCAGTACCATTCTTTCCCCGAAGTGGAAGTTCCCCTCATTGCCGATATGTCCAGTGATATCATGTCCAGGGAAATCGATGTAAATCAGTTCGGGCTGATTTACGCTGGCGCTCAGAAAAATCTCGGCCCCAGCGGCGTAGTTCTGGTCATAATCAGAAAAGACCTTGCCCAAAGAACCGGCCAAAAAGTACCCACAATGCTCCGTTACAGCACCTATATAGAAGAGCATTCCCTATACAATACTCCGCCTACATTCGGGATTTACATGCTCGCGCTTGTAACAGACTGGATAAAAGAAAAAGGCGGCATTTCAGTAATAGAAGAAATAAACGACGCCAAATCCGAAGCTTTATATGAGTGCATCAGCAGTTCCGACTTTTACAGATGCCCGGCAGAACCCTCAAGCCGTTCCAAAATGAACGTTGTATTCCGTCTTCCCACTGAGGAACTCGAAGAGAAATTCGTAAAGGAAGCAGCCGCGCAGGGAATGACCGGACTCAAGGGCCATCGTTCCGCCGGAGGCATCAGGGCCAGCATTTACAACGCCATGCCTCTTTCCGGTGTTGAAACACTCATAGATTTCATGAACGAATTCGAAAAAAAGAATTCCTGACTTACTTGAAAAGTAAGCAACCGGGGGCGACAGCCCCTTTTATTCCCGTTTTACGGGTGGATTTTTAGTACTGCCGCTCATTTCGTTGCGGCAAAAGAAAAATAGTGACTCCGTCACCTTCGTAAACGAAGTTGGGCGAAGATAATAAAAGGGACTTCGTCCCAGTTTTGGAAGAGGGATGCAAGGGGAAACCTTGAACTGTCAAGGTTTCCTCTGCGAACATAGATTGTTCCAACAATATCGCTCCCGGTCGTACCGGGTCAGGGTCCAGCGCTGAAATCGCTGGTCGCCCATCGGGCGAAGTGGAAAATCATTATTCTATCAGCATTTGGATATGAAAGAAGCAAACTGGTACAAAACTCTTGAAGATGGCAAAGTCGAATGTTTCCTCTGCCCGAGGAAATGCCTGATCGCGGACGGCAGGACAGGGTTCTGCGGGGTACGCAAAAACACAGGCGGCAAGCTTTTTTCCCTGAGTTACGGTTATCCGCAGGCGCTTCAGATAGACCCGATTGAGAAAAAACCTCTCTCGCATTTCATGTCAGGGACAAAGACTTTTTCTTTCGGGACTTTCGGTTGCAACCTTGCCTGTGTTTTCTGTCAGAACCATCATCTTTCCAGAGCTGTTTACCGTGAAAAGCAGCCATATCAGTATTTTCCACCTGAACAGATTGTTGAATTGACACTGAAACATAACTGCGCTTCGCTTGCGTTTACCTACAACGAGCCGACTGTTTTCGCCGAATACGCCATAGACGTAGCGAAGCTTGCGAAAGAGAAGAATTTAGCCACAGTCCTCGTTTCAAACGGGTACATAACAATGGAAGCGGCAAAGGATTTTTATCCTCTGATAGACGCGGCGAACATAGACATGAAGGGCTTTTCGGAGGAGTTTTATACAAGCATGACTTCCGCGCACCTCCAACCTGTGCTTGATGCGATAAAATACCTGCATACTCTCGGCAAACACGTTGAATTAACCAACCTGGTAATTCCCGGTAAAAATGACTCAATGGAAATGCTCGATGCCTTTCTTGACTGGGCTGAAAAAGAAATAAACAGGGATTTGCCTATCCATTTCTCCGCCTATCATCCCGACTACAAATATGACGAAAGCCCTCGAACCCCTCCGGTAACCCTTTACGCTCTCCGCGACCGCGCATTAAAGCGCGGCTTCACCAGAATCCACCTCGGCAACGTCTGGTAACGTTATTTTTCGTTTTTCAAAATCCATTACAAGATGGATTAATAGTATAATTATTTACCAAAAACTCTTTTTACAGCTTCCAAATATTCATATCCGTAAAAATTATCTGGTTCCAAGTAACTGCCTTCAGTCCATTCATTCCATGCGTTTATTGTTAACAATCTTAAACCATCTGGATTCCCAAAAATGTAATCTTTGGCGGAATGAAGAGCCGTTTCAAATTCATTAGGTGTACTTTCAATAACAGGAGAATATGGATACCCTTTATTTTCAAAAATGTCAGATTGGACAGTCCTAGGCGTTGTATCCCAAGCTACTGTAACGTTTGGAAAATAAGGTTGTTTAAACTTTAAATTGACACTGTGCCAGTAGTCCTTTATTTTTAAAAAAATCTCAGTATAGGAAGTTACAGGAAATTGCGTTGGTTTGGCATGATGTATCCATACATATGAAGTGATACTGTCAAAATTCAACATTTTGACAACATTTTCCGATTCAATCATTCCGTTTTCACAAGGAAGAATTTTTATTCCCCATATAACAGCGTTTAAATGCAAATCAGGAAAGCCGGTTTTTTTAGTCTTTTCTCTGAAAAAATTAAGAGCTTTTAAGGCATCCTCAGCTTTTCCAAAACTCTCAATGAAGCGATATAATTCATAGATTGAAAAATAAGGGCATCCGTTTATTTTCAGGTAAGAAGGGTGTTTAAAATATTTTTCTATCACATAATTAACTATTTTTTCAAACGTTTCCAGTGTAACTTTTCCGGGCAATAAAAGTTCCGGCTTTCTTGAATATTTAAGCGGATGGAGATTTACCCAATCGTGGTTAGCCCACATTAACGCAAACTTTATTGAAGATATATTAGAAGCTCTTAAGAACCCGTTGTTAAGAGCTTTTTCAAGGAAAGGCCCGCTATCATACCAGTACCAGTCAAATATAAAAGCATCAATTCCATAAGAAACTGCCGTTTTTATTTTGCGTATCATTGCTTCAGGATTTGCTTCGTCTTCATATCCCCACAAAGGAATTCTGGGCTGCCTGTGATTCGGAAAACGCGGTCTTGCATTTTTGACCAATTCCCATTCTGTCCATCCTGTTCCATGAATTTTTTCATTTTGATTATCGACATGAAAATTGGGAAAATAATATGCAGCAACAGTTATTTTTTCTTTTTCATTCACAAATTTTTCCTCAAAACTATTTTATGATTGATTTGGTAATTTCAGTTCTTGCCGGAGGTCCATAATATCATGTTGAAAAGAACTTTCCATTCATCCCCTTCCGGAGCTTTTTCCTCGTTTTTCTGATTAAGACCGAAAATTTCTCCCGTATATATTACCCTGCCTTTTCCAACACTGCCCGCAAACATAACAGCTCTTCCTTCATTGTCTGTGAGCAATGTTTTTCCTTCCGGGCCTGCCTTGATATCCATGTGGTCATTATAGGCGTGCTCGAATTTGTAACCTTCACTAAATTCTCCCAAGGCTTTATGTTCCCCGGAGACAATAAGCGTCCTGTCCGCATGCTGTCTTTCAAAACCTTCGCATATTTCAGGAAATAACGGTTTGTCAAACGCGGAGCCGGGAAAACGGCCCACGGAATTATGAGAGAAAATCACACCGCCGCCATTTTCCACAAACTTCCTGATATTCACTCTCCAGTCCTCCGTTGTATCTCCTACATCATCGGCGGCAGGAAAAATGATGACATCGTATTTTTTGACAATCTCCTTTGTGATATCATCAAAGACAGACACCTTTAAACCCGGTATATTAGAGAGAGCTTCAAGGATGCCTTTGAAAAAAGCTTTTCGGTTATGAGGGGTGTATATGCCAAAAGAGATATTGTTTTTAATGGGATGCAATTTTATATATTCGTTTAATTCCCTCCGCCACTTTATAGCCGAAGCAATATCAAGTTCCTGTAAAATTGTTTTTGCGAATTCATTTTTAGACCCGAGTTTAAGAAGAGCTGCTTTTGCTTTTTCTATTTCTTCTTTTGCTTCATCATACTTGTTTTCAGCAAGCAGTTTTCTGGAAACATAATATCTGTACCTCGCCTCGGTTAGATATCTTGATGCAATGATGAAAGCCTTAACCTGTGAAAAGTTTCCGGCAAATTCAGGATTAAGTTTTTTTTCAGCTTCCGCTATTAATTTTTCCGCTTCCAGAGCAGCGTGGTATTTAGCTTCAAAAAAACCTTCCGGTCTAGCTCCATAAAAACCTTTCATGCTACCAGTACGCATTTGGGAAAGATTTGCAAGAAGTATCTTTGAAATTTCAGCGATAGTTTCTTTACCGTAAAGAATAGTAATTATACGTGGAAGAAGTCTTTCTGATATCTCTGGGGGGCATGCTTCAACCTGAGGGATACTACTAAATTCCTTCGGAAGCCATCCCCAGCCAGGTGCTTCAGTGTTCCAGGAATATTCAGAGGCAACCCAGATACCGGTAATACAACCACCGGAGCAAAACCAGTAAATATCCCTGTCCTGAAAGAAAAATGTCTTTGCGTAACGTCCTGCCGCGGAAAATAAACAATCAAGGCAAGAAGGACTGTGATAAACAAAAGAATCCTGCTTCGCAGAGATTTCCCTCCACAGTTTCATATTTTTCCTTAAATCCTCCCTTACGCAGATAAATATTTCTTCAGGAAGCTTTTCTGACAATTTTCTCAGCCAGTCCTTAATATCAGGGTATTGGAGATAACTTGCTACATAAGGATAAACTACGGCAAAAACAGTTACGTCAGGGTTTTCCTTTTTCATTTCGGAATATATTCTGCTGACCATATTATAGTCTGCGGAAGCCCTGTCATTACCCCATCTTTTTATGTCCATAGGGGTTCTGTTATTCCAATTTTCAGGATTGAAACGGCCTCCGGTATCCATGCAATGAAGGTAAAATGTATCCGCACCACTTTCCCTCATAAAGCGGGCAAAAAGTTTTCCTCTTTCAGTAAGCAGGTCGTCCCTTGTCCATGTAAATGCTTTTCCTATGGAACCTATAAGCCCTTCATCAGCTTTATACGGATAATACGATCTTGAACCTTTCCAGTCTTTTGGTAGAGGAGCATCAGCAACGTTAAAATAATTTCCTATTACAACTCTTATTCCCCGCTCTTTTGCATAGTCATATATTATTTTTCTTTGTGCTGAAGTTTTCATTATTTCTTCTAAAGTATTATATGCAGTACGGCCCCAAATTATATTAATTTTGGATTGAAATGCCTGGTTAATCGCATCTTTGCAGGAAGCTAAGTCCAAATCTCTTAAACTGAAACACATCCTGCCTCCGTAATCGGGCCAGTCCGTGACTTTGCATTTCAGGAGTTCGATTTTTCCATCTTTTTTCAAAAGATGCGAAAGAGTAACGCAACCGTAAAGAGCGCCTTCAGTGTCAGCTCCGGCAATAACGCAGATATTTTTCCCGTTCTTTTCATAGAAATCAATTATGTAACCCTGCCTCTTCGGTTTTTCAGGATTGCCTATAACTGCAAGAAATTCCTTCATATCCTCAAATTTACCAACCACAATCCGGTTCCCGCCGGAACTATCTTTTACTTCAAGAGCTTTTCCTCCCAATTTTTTGATGCTCCTGTTAATTTCTTCAATACCGGCGCTAAGTTTTTCACTTTTTACGGTAAAGCTCCAGCTTGCATCAAGCGGTACTGCTCCTGTAATTTTTATTTTTTTTGGACACGGAACAATGCATATATTATATTTGTCTATTTCATTCCAACTCTTTTCAATGTCAGGATTCGGCTTTTCAACAACTGCGACAGCAGGTTTGTAAACAGAATCAGTGCTTTCGTCTTCATCTGTTGCGCTCTCAAGATTGAAATCGCGTTTAGCCCCTTTTGTTATCAACAATTCATCAACAAGTCCCTGAAAATTTTCTTCCTTTTTTTCCGAGCCCAAGACTAAAGGAAGCGTTATCTTTAGTTTACCAGAAAAATTTTCTTCTTTTATCAGTTTATTATTAAAATAAAATCTTAGCATCCCCTCTTCAGAATCGTTTACAAATGCTATATGACTCCATTTTCCACAGTCTGAAGGAGCTAATATATTTACTTTATTATTGCCTTTTTCGGTTCTTGCAGAAATGCCTATCCTACCTCTACTGTTTATATTTATTTTCCAAACATCTTTTTCTGAATTATCTTTAGAAGATACCAAAGGCTGTTTTACGCTGGAAATTCCATAAGGTTTTACCCACATTTCAATGGTAAAACTTTCTTCTTTTCCCGGAAACAATTGCCTAGCGACTTCAGAATCAAGAAACACATAATTATTCACGCTATCCAATTCTATCGATCCGCCAAATTTTCCTTCTTCTGAATACCTGAAGCCATTGCCTTTCAGACTGCTGATATCCTTTTCCTCATCAAATGAAAAATGGCAGAATTTTTTTTTGTCATCCGCAAAAACAGCGGCACCCGTTAGCATTAAGAACAAAATAACTCCCTTTAAAACTTTCATCAGAAAACCTCCTTATTTTTTAAAATCCGTAAAAATTTATTGGGTCAATGGTGTAAGCAGCAGGTATTTTTGTATATTTCCACCATTCAATATGATTGTCAACAAAAAGAATATTAAGCCCAGCTCTGTGCCAAGATGCAAATAAAGTATTAACTCTTAATCTACCTCCAGCATAAGTTGTATCAGCAATTAAAAAAGTAGCCACGGGAAATTTTGTTTTGTATGTAGGAATTACAAAATTAGGAGTATCTGTTGAACTGTTTATTGTAAATCTGTAATTGAAACCATAGCTAAAAGATGGACTTGTAGTTCTAGTCCCTGAAGGGCATATGGACAAAACCGGGAGTATTTTACCTGCGCTGTCCTTTACTCTTGCTCCAGGAATATAATCGGGAAAAACATTTCCTAATTGATATGAATATAGATAACCTGTAATAAAATCGCCGCAGGGTGCGAATCCTTTGTAATCATCGGCATAATTCGAGGTACAGAGGCCGAGCTGCTTTAGATTGCCTTTGCATTTTATTTCCTTAGCCATGTTTATGGAATTCTTCAGCGCCGGAAGCAGTAGCGCGGCAAGGATGGCTATTATAGATATTACAATCAGCAATTCTATAAGAGTGAACAGCTTTTTCATTTTAATTACCTCTTTTAACGCATGAACCTCTGCGGATTAAAGTTACTGGTATTTCTATAGAACGGATATTTTTGTTTTCCTCTATCAGCATTTTTGCAGCTTCCTTTCCCATGGCGTAAGTGTCCAGTTTCACTGTAGTCAGAGGAGGCGTCATATTCTGCGCCAATGTTATATCGCCGATGCTTAGCACACTTAAATCAGAAGGGATTTTCAGGCCCATTTCGGAAGCTACCGCATATACGTTGACGGCTATCCAGTCAAACGCGCTTATTACGGCGCCCGGCTTAAGTTCCTCAAGGCCCTCCTTTATGGCTTTGCGGTACATTCTGCCGCTGAGATCAAACTCACATGCCCCTTTGAGCAATATGTTTTCAATAGGCACTTTCAGCTTTCTGCACGCTTCCAGAAAGCCTTCAGCCCTTTCCAACTGGTTAGGATCCGTATTCTTATATACGAAAAGTATTTTTTTATGTCCCATTTCCAAAACGTGTTCGAGTGCTTTCAGGGAAGCATCCTTGTTATTAAAGGAAACGCTTCCCGCACCTTCTATTCCCGTCTTTCTGTTGACCACAATTGCAGGAATATCTGAAAGTTCCATTCTGCAGATCATATCATCGGTAATCCGTTCATCAAGGAGCAGACCTCTCACGCCGGAAGCCGCCAGGGAATTTATTGCGGAAACATTCCCGTCCTTTTCATCGGACATCTTTTTGTACAGCATGTAAAGGCCATGCTTTCCGATTTCATTTTCAATGGCTTCGAATATCTCAAGGAAAAAGTTGTCATCATCCCTTTTTGCCCTGACATTTCTGAAATAACAGGCGATATTCCTTTCCTGAGAAAAATTCTTTTTCTGCTTGCTTCCTGAAACAAAAGTACCTTTGCCGTGAATCCTGTAGAGTATGCCTTCCTTGACCAGTTCGCTTATGGCCTGTCTTACCGTAAAACGGTGCACGTTGAAATGTTCCGCCAACTGACATTCCGATAAGAGCGCGTCATCAGGAGGCAAGCTCTTAACTGTTTTGAAAAGAACATCTTTCACCTGACAGTACTTAGGTACTTTTGAGTTCAAATTTATCTTGTCTATTTTAATGTCCGATATCATATGCTCCACGCTTATATGTACAACTATGTTTAGATTATACAACACTGCAAATAAAAAGTCAATACTTTTCTTAAGGAATCACAAAAAAAGATACAACTCCGATAATCTTCCGGCAGTGAGACAATAACAAAAAGATTCTGAAAAAGTGTTTAAAGAATTTGATTTTAAATAAAATCATGTAATAATATGTCCGTATCTCAAGCGAGCGTAGCTCAGTGGTAGAGCTTCACGTTGCCAACGTGATTGTCGAGGGTTCGAACCCCTTCGCTCGCTCCATTTTTTTACCTCAATTTAAGTTCAAGCAGTCCAGTTCTGTCTTTTCCTGGCGATTCTTGGCTTTTTCGCAAAAACTCCGCACAAAAAGCATATAGTCCACTTTTTGCTTAATTTCCCCTAATATTATACTCTACCCGCAAAAGCCCTATAGGACTGTAATTGGTCCGCCTTATTTGGGTCTCTGAAAAGCGGATTTGACGAAGGGCGCGAAGCGCCATTATGAATCCCGCTTCGCGGGCCTCCACGCCAAGTGTATATCAATGAAAAATCGTGGAGGGTTGCGCGTTGTCGCAACCGTCTTAAAACCCCGGCAAAGCCGGTTAAGTTCATGGTCAACTGACGACCTGACGGATAAGTTGAGCTCAAATTCATCTGCCAAATCCCAAAATCTAATATTTGGACTGGGCGGGTGGCGGGCTTTTCGCGGGGGGAGCGATGTTGAAAACTTCCTCGTTTACCCTTGATGTTCCGACGGGACTGTATGAATTGGCCATCTTGAGGCATTTTTTCGGGCAGACATCAACGCACAAGGCGCAGGCTATGCATTTCATGCGGTCGATTTTCCATATTTTATTCTGGCGTTCGACGGTAATCGCGTCCGTGGGACATTTTTTGGCACAGAGGGAACAGAGTATGCATTTGTCGGTTTCTATTTCGACATGTCCTCTGGTGGCATCAAAAAACTTTGCCGGTTTCACGGGATACATTTTGCATTTGGAGCCGAATACGAGGCTTTTCATTACAATTCCGAGGATTTCCATCACATGGCGCATAATATTATCTCTCCGTACAGCTTATACATGGGTCAATTGAAAGGACAATGACGGGGACATCGGAAAGATTGCATCCTCCGAGCATTTTGAGCAGGGGCGGAATATTGGCGAAAGTAGGCGTCCTGACCCTGAAACGGTCAAGGAATTTGGAGCCGTTGCCCTTTATATAATAAACGACTTCGCCGCGCGGCTGCTCAAGCCTTGAAAAGAATTCGCCATCCGGCCCGCTCGAAATTTTTACATCCAGAGGCCCGTCCGGTATTTTGGAAGCGGCCTGTGCTATAAGGTCTATGGACTGGTTTATTTCACGCGCTCTGACCATGCAGCGCGCGTAACAGTCGCAGTCTTCTTCGACAACAGGTTCAAAAGAAAGCTCATTGTAAACGGCATATCCAAGTTTTCGCATATCCTGGGCGATGCCTGAACCGCGAAGGGTAGGACCTACGGCACCGAGTTTAAGTGCATCTTCTTTCGGCAATACGCCGACATTGCATAAACGGTGTTTCATGGAATAATCGCCCTTAAAAACCCTGGCCACGCTGTCATATTTTTCAGCGAGATCTTTCAAAGTTTTTACAATTCCCTGAATTACGGAATTGTCCATGTCCTTGCGGACACCGCCCACTTTGCAGACACTGAAAATGACTCTGCCTCCAGTAGTCGCTTCAAAAATATCAAGGATTTTTTCCCTGAGTTTCCAGCAGTGCATGAAGAGGCTTTCAAAACCGGCGGCGTCAGCGGCTAGTCCCATCCAAAGCAGATGGCTGTGTATCCTTGAAAGCTCCGACCATATCACGCGGAGATATTTGGCCCTTTCCGGGACTTGCAGCTTCATGATTTCTTCAACGCCCTGACAGTAACCGAGCCCGTGTATGAAACTGCAAATTCCGCAGATGCGTTCGGAAACGTAAGGCATTTCAGTGAAATCTTTTTTTGTGATAAGAAGTTCAAGGCCGCGATGTATGAAACCTATTGAAGGTATGGCCTCAACAACTTTTTCATCCTCCAGGACGAGGTCAAGATGGATAGGCTCCGGAAGTACGGGGTGCTGAGGTCCGAACGGTATGATTGTTCTTGGCATAATTAACCTTTATTCTCCTTTCCGGGGGCGGCATCCGCAGGCGTGATGAAAGGCGTTTTTGAGGCTTTCCGGTAGAAGTTACCTGAAAAATCTATATTCAGGCCATCAATTTTTATACCGAAAAGGTCGTGAAGCTCATTTTCATAAGTAAACGCGCACCAGTAAATTCCGCTTATACTTTTCAGTTTAGCGTTTTCCAGCGGAAGGATAAGCCTGAGATTAAGGAAGGCATATTCTTTATCAAAAGTATAATCCACCTGAAGGGATGTTCCTATCCTTGTACAGCCTATCTGCACAAGTCGGTAATTATCATTGAAAAGGCTTTCGACTTTTTCAAGAACTTTTTCCGCTTCAATAGTAATAATATCCTGTTTTTCTATCATACAAGGGCCTGTTTATTTTCATTAAGTTTTCCGCTTTTCAAGTCGGAGTATTTTTTTTCAAGAACGCCAAGCGCCTGAACCACGCCGTCAATTATGGCCTCGGGACGCGCCGCGCAGCCAGGCACATAAACGTCCACCGGTATTACCTTGTCAATACCTCCGATAATATTGTAACAGTCACGGAAGATATTGCCGCTTACAGCACAAATGCCTATAGCGATAACAGCTTTAGGCTCAGGTATTTGGCTGTAAATATTTTTGATGACATCGACATTCTGTGAGTTTACGGCCCCGGTGATGAGAAATATATCGGCGTGTTTGGGATTTCCCGTATTGACAACACCGAAACGTTCGACATCATAAAGGGGGGTAAGACACGCAAGCACCTCTATGTCACAGCCGTTACAGCTTGAGCCGTCATAGTGAATTATCCAAGGTGATTTTTTGAAAAAAGCCATATTATCATCCATTCACAAGTTTTAAGAAATATAAAACCATCAGATTTCCACCGCCAAGTATCAATGTGGCTATCCATGCGACTTCAAAAGTCAGGTGCAGCTTGAACCTGGCATAAGTGTTGTCTATCAGAATCGTGGCAAAATATGTAAGTACCGTTATTATAAGCCCTAAAAGAGGCGAAGACGCGAAAAACAAAAATACTATGCCGAGAAGCATTACCACTTCAAACCAGTGCGCTATCTCAAAAAGGGCCAGGGTGGGGCCGGAGAACTCAGTGGTAAGGCCTTTAACAAGTTCCTGATGTGCGTGATGTGACGTAGCCAGATCGAAAGGTGATTTCCTGAACTTTATTGTAAGAACAAAAACAAAACCTATGAAAATACCGGGCAGTGATAAAAACAGCATGTGATCGGCAGAATAAATCTTGACCACATCAAAACTTTTCGTGGCCATATAGAAACCGAAAGCCGTAATCAGGAGAAGCGGTTCCGCCACAAGCATTTGAAACAGCTCTCTTTCAGCCCCGATGAAACTGTAAGGCGAACCGGCCGAATAGGCCGCCATCACAAGGAATATGTCAGCCAGAGTGAGAGTGAAAATTACGAACAATATATCATCGGCATTGAAAAGACACGCCAGATAGAGCTGAGCCCCGTTAAGCACGGCAAACAGCAGATAACATACAAGATAATAACTGTGAAAGCGGTTTACAGTGAAATTCTGTTTGCCTAGAAGTTTGAAAACATCATAAAAAGGCTGGAAGACCGGAGGACCTACCCTGCCCTGCATACGCGCCGAAACCACTCTGTCCAGACCGGCAAAAAGGCCTCCGAGAAGAGGAGCAAAAATAAAATATAATATTACAAAAATAATATTTAACGTCATAAAAACCAGCCTATAGTAAGAAACGCAAGCGTAATGAGTATTGCCGCAATGTTGCTTATTTTCAGAAGTTTCTTTTCCCCAAAATAATTTTCAAAATAATAATTTCTCAAAGTCCATTCTTCCTCTTTCAGAGAACCTTTGAACCTGTTGGGATCGCTTACATTTGTACCGCCGAGATAAGGAGTTACATGTATCAGGTTGCGCCAGTTTATAAGAAAGCCTACAGGCAGGAACATGACCATCGACATCATTATGGTTACCATTATTATATGCCCCCGGCCCATAACTGTGAAGTCCGGTCCGTACATGGGTTCAATAAGAACAGCCCCTATCAGAGGGAAAAACGCGCAGACGATAATAGTCAGCGCCGAAAGCGAAAAAAGTGGAAACCATATACTTTTTCCGATGCCTTTTTCAATATCGGTTTTATCTTCATTTACCGCGACAAGCGTACCCATCCATTTGCTCCAGAAGAAAAGAG
>MHBF01000138.1 GCA_001803225.1 Lentisphaerae bacterium GWF2_44_16
TACAATATTGAACCGGAGGCGTTTATATAGCCAAGCGGATTCCCATGGGCATATATTATTATGCCCCATATATTTCCAATATTTTTATTTATGGCCTCTACCAGAGCATCAGGTTCATCTACATTGACAACATTATAACCGTATCTTGTAAAATCATCAAAAAGAATGCCGATAGTTCCACCCAGATTAAGAACACGATCATAAAGTCCTCCTCCTCTCATGATATCTGCGCGAATCAGGACATTGGGAACGGAGACCATGTCAATCGTTTTTATGCTCGGATAACGTTTATCTACTTTGTACGTTACAATCCTGCACCATTTGTCGAATTCTTCAGGGTCAAGTTCGACGATTTTCGCCAATTCTTCTCTGCTTGAATACATACTTTCGGCTTTATAGTAACGTCTTGGCTGGCCACTGGAAGCAGAGGTCGCTTCCCATCCTGTTTTTTCTTCTTCTGACATAATTAAATCCTTTATTTTTAACCACGGAACACACAGAATACACGGAAATTTTAAAGAGAAGAAATCAAAAAGATCATTTTAAAGTCTTCTTTCCTTTTCCGTGTATTCGGTGTGTTCCGTGGTTTAGTTCTTTTTAATAGTTCAATGCGTTGAACCTGATTACGTAAGCGGCAACGCCGGAACCCAGGTCGAGAGCGTTATCGGATATCACATCAAAGCTCACTTTTGCGTTGAAGACCTCGGAATCCAGCAGTTCAATGACCTTGTGGAGCATTTCCCGGAGCAGACATTTGTCATCGTTGGAGAAAAATTCCACGGCAATGATGATTTCAAGCTGCATGGTACGGGCAGCGCCGCCGCCGCTTTTTCTGAACGAAGATGAATCGTAATTGACGATGGCCGCCGGAAGTTTTGGAGGAGGGGTGCAGGGGGGAACCTTGAACTGTCAAGGTTTCCTCCGCGAACAAAGATTGTTCCGGAAAAATTTTTGCATCCTCGCCCTCCGTCGCACGGAGGCGCGGTCCAGCGGCGAAATCGCTGGTCGCCCAGCGGGCGAAATGGGTACTGACAGATCTGTAAAGATACATCATTCTGTCATCGCATCTGCTAGAGTTGTCAGTTGAATCTCTGGTCGATGAGCAGGGCATGACGAAGTTCGTCATATATGCTGACGGCTTTTCTGAGATGGTATTGTATGTTCTGTTTTCTGCAATTAAAAATCCGGGCTATGTCCGAATAGGAGAGGTGAGGCTCCTTTATTTTAGCGAGCGCGATGCTGAAAGTCTCCGGGTATTTGTCTTTCATGTCCACAAGTTCGAGGACGCATTTTGCCATGGATTTTATGAGCTGGTCATCGGGACTCGGTACCTTTGAATAAGCCGGATGCATGGAGGCATAGGCTTCGGCGTATGAAATATCCTCCAGGTTTACTTCAGTTATCGGGCGCGGATTTGACTGGGCTTCGCACGAGGCGCATGGAGAGGATTCAAAGGAATCCGCTTCATTTGCCGTATATTCGCAGTTATGGCATGATTTCATTTTTGTTTTACCTTTCTTATCGTGAAACGACATCCGTTTCGAGTTTTATTTTTACACCGGGAATGACGGAGAGGGCGCATTCCGGGGAGTCTTTGAGTTTTTGTTTAATCTCATCCCTGTGCAGATTGAGCCAGAGGCGTATTTTCTTTTCATCCACCGAAAGAAATTCGCGTGGAACTTCCCCGGGGCTGGCGATTTCAAAGGAAAGCGTTGATTTTATCGCCACGTTTTCGGCCCCGGGCCTGACAGAGCCGGGATCGTATTCGACGAATGAAGGATTGAAGAGTTCCGTATCTGAATCTCCGAATTCGTCTCTGGCGAGCTCTTTGAAATATTCCTGTTTCTCGGAACATTCTTTCTGTTCCCGCATAAATTCCGATTGCGCGGCTTCATATTTGTGGAACTGTTCATCGGCATAGAAGCTCAGTCGGGACTTGAGTTCTTTCTTGACGCTTTCCAAAGGGGCGCGGGCACTGTCGGAGGCCTTTTTTATGGTTTTGAGGGCATCATTGAATGGCCTTGAGAAGTCCCGGCGCATTTTTTCGAGCTTATTGCTTGTTTTGGTGATGCCGCTTAGGAGGCCCGCGCCCCTTTTGAAGCTGTCCTCATCAGATATGGTTTTGAGAGTTCCGGCTTCCGCGAGAAGTTTATCCCTTTCGACGAACCAGTCCCTGCCGATTGTAACTTCCTGTGAAACTGACGGAAGTCTTATGAGAAGATTAGTTGCCATGATTTTTCCTTTCTTATTCTGCCTGATTATTCTGCTGGCGTTTCATGAATTCATCTTTAATCGCTTCCCTGTGTCCATCGGTGAATTCCGGGTTGCAGCAGATGAGAGCGGCTTTGAGCATGTCATCGGAAAGCTCGTTCCATAAACGGCCTTTGTTTTTTCCGGCCGGGACCCTGTCTAAACTTTCCATAAGATTCGGAATTTCCTCTTTTAGCAGATGTGGAGAAAGGATTCTGAGGGCGTCATTTACAGTTTTTGCCCAGAGCATCTGTTTGCGGAAATGCTTCCATTCGCTTTTCAGTTTTCCATTCGCGTCAAGGCATATTCCGGCCCTGCGGATTTCCGCGAAGGAACATGAGTGTTCAACGATGTTCCCGTCTTTTTCAAAAACAGCGGATACTGTTCCGGGAGTGAATTTATTTATTTTATATTTGCCGCCCTCCGAAACGAAGATGGCGAGGTTTTCTTCAGTAACAGATGATATGTAAAACTCCGGCAAACCCATGAGAAGGGCGGCTGCCGGAAGTTTCAGTCGCGACTGTGTTTCTTTTATTATGCCTTCCAGTTCCGAGAGAACACCGGAGATCATTTCTGAAATACTGATGATGTCTTCGAGAATTTTTGTTTCCTTGAGATTTATTAACGCCCGATTGCAGTTCATGATATTGTTTCCTTGTTTTATTGTATTTAATGTAAATGTATGTTTATTGTAAACAATTATTGAGAAAGTTAAGTATCTCACTTTTAGGGAAGCGCCATTCCTTGCCTATCTTGTAAGCCCTGATTTGCCTACTTCTTACTTTTCTGCGAACTATCTCGGGTTTAATTTTTAGATAATCCGCCAGTTCAACGACCGTCATCAACTCTTCCATCACATACTCCTTTGTTTTGTTGTTTTTACTATTCTATTGTTTATTATAAACAAAAGCAATAGAGAAAAAATAAAAAAATTGTAAAAATTTATTGTAAAAATTTTGTAATCGATTATAATAAGAAGTATATAGTAGTAAAAAGGCTGGAAAGAATAAGGGAACGGGGCAAAAGGAGAGCTTATGAAAATCACGAAGGAAGTGAAAAGAGCGATAAGAAAAGCGGCGGAAAATTACGGGAACGTGTATCAGCTCAGCAAAAAGCTTGGAATTGCCCACAGCACTATACTTTTCTGGCTTGACGGAAAAACCAGCAGCATAAGCGGCGATATATGGTATGAAAAAGTGAGGCCCGTAATTAAGCCGTTCATGGATTATACTAACGAAAGGCCATCCGAACTGCACATGGTAACGGAAGTCCCCGGGACCTATGCCACGGAAGTGAAAGCGGCCAAAGAACTGAACGAAGTGCCGGTATTAAATTTTGCCGAAGCCGCCGGATATGACCCGGCATTTGAGCCGTTTGACGATTATGCGCTTAACTGTTCAGGCGAAACGGCGCTTTTTGATCTTGAAATCAGACCCGGATATTTTGCGCTGAAGGTTGACGGTGACAGCATGAGCCCCGTGCTTCCCGACGGTACTATAATATATATAGCCGGCGGAGAATACGCTCAGAACGGCGATCTCGTCGTCGCCAAAATAAGAGCGTCAGGGCAGGTTGTGGTAAAAAAATTCCGCAGGGAGGACGATACGATTGTCCTCGAATCGATAAACCCCAGCGGTCAGTCTTTCAACTGGAAAGTCAGCGAAGAACCTCTCGCCTGGATGTGGCCTGTTATAGAATATACCGTGAAAGCACGTCAGCAGAGATGGGAAAAATCAAAGCGTCCGATGCGCCGATTCATTGATTCAAAATGATTTTTCTATGAGTTCTATGGTTTTATCTGCGGCCCCTTTGTGAACCGATATCGCTTCCAGTGCGCGTTTTCCAGTTTCCTCACAGAGGGATGGATTTTCCAAAAGCTGCCGCAATGTATCCTCAAGCTTTTCGTCGGCATCGACCGTGAAAACAGCGTTCTTCTCAAGGAGCGCGTTCAGAACGAAACGGAAATTGGTGATGACCGCGCCTGTAATTATGGGTTTGGCAAGAAGCGCCGGTTCTATCAGATTGTGGCCTTCATCATGCCCGGCGAGGCTTTTTCCCATTATCACGATATCGGATTTCTTTATGAAGGCCAGCAGTTCCCCGGTAGTGTCGGCGAGAAGACAGTCAAGGTTGTTTTTTTCAGGAGTGGCTTTAAGGGACCTTCTGTGAAAAGTTATTTTCAGATCACTGAGAGTTGACGCTATTTCGGAGCCTCTCTCTGAATGGCGCGGGACAATAACCAGTTTGATATTGGCAAAGTCTTTCTTGAGTTTAAGGTAAGTTTCGGCGATAAGTTTTTCCTCCCGGGGATGAGTGCTTGCCGCAAGCAGGATGGTGGAATTACTGCTTCCGAAGACCTCAGACAAATCCAGATCGGGCATCGTTGAAGATACTTCCTGATCGAATTTTATATTTCCCGAAACCTTTACGTTTACTTCCGGAGCTATGGATAAAAATCTGGAACAGTCATTTTCGGACTGCGCGCATATCAGGTCAAAATGTGAAAGCAGCGGCCTGAAAAAGTTTTTGAACTTCAGGTAACCCTTTACAGACCTGTCTGATATTCGCGCGTTTACCAGAACAACTTTTCCATATTTCCCGGCTTCGGAAATAAGGCTGGGCCATATTTCAGTTTCCAGTATTACAAGCATTGAAGGATTTACAAGGCGCAGTGTTCTTTTTACAAAGAGGATAAAATCAAGCGGACAGAAAAAAACAGGCAGGTCTTTCGGAGCTTTTGAACGGGCAAGTTCCTGTCCCGTGGTGGTGGTTGTGGAAAGGACAAAACGGCGGGACGGATTCTTTCCCTTCCACTTTTTTATCAGCGCCAGGGCCACCATTGTTTCTCCGACGCTTACGGCATGTACCCAGACAGGTCTGTCTACTGACGTTAGAAGCTTTTTCTGTTCGGATGAAAAAATTGCGAAACGTTCAGCGAAGGTCGTTTTGTATCCCGGTCTCCATATCAGTTTATATATCAGGCCGGGAAGAAAAAAAATCAGTCCCGGAAAAAAGAGCATATTGTAAAGGAAAATCATAAGTTAAAAATCCTATTCCACCGTAACGCTTTTAGCGAGATTTCTAGGCTGGTCGATGGAGCATCCGCGTTCTTTCGCCACGTAATACGAAAACAATTGCAGAGCGACAACCGTTGGTATCGGCGTGATGAGCTGTGACGATCTCGGTATCCAGATAATATCTTCGGAATAAGTTTTGATTTCTTCGTCCCCGATTGTAGCCGTGGCGATAACAGGGGATTTGCGGGCCCTGCACTCCTGCATGTTGGCAATCATTTTGTCTTTTCCGGGGATATCGTTCGCAAGGGCTATTACTGGAACTTTTCTTTCAAGCAGGGCGATGGGGCCGTGTTTGAGCTCGGCCGCATGATATCCTTCAGCATGTATGTAACTTATTTCCTTGAGTTTCAGCGCGCCTTCCATTGCGACAGGATAGAGATAGCCTCTGCCTATATAAAAGAAATCTTCGGCATCCGCGTATTTTTTTGCTATTCTCTCGATATCGGAAGCTTTTTCAAGCACCTGAGTTACGAGCGCCGGGATTGATTTTATCTCCTCGACAAGCTTCATCCCGTCATGGCGCGAAAGGCGTCTGCCTCTGCCGAATTTGAGCGCCATTATCAGGAGCACCGCGACTTGGCATGTGAAAGCTTTTGTGGAAGCGACGCCGATTTCAGGGCCCGCGTGAATGTAAAGGCCCTGCCCTGTCTCGCGGGCTATTGTGGAGCCTACGACATTACATATTCCGGCGACTATGGCGCCCTTGTTGGCGGCCTCGCGGACGGCGGCGAGAGTGTCTGCTGTTTCACCGGATTGGCTGATTGCCAGAACGAGCGTGTTAGGTTCAATTATTGGATTCCGATAACGGAATTCAGCGGCCTGTTCCACTTCGGTCGGAATATTGGCGAGGTCTTCAAAATAATATTCAGCCATCATTCCCGCATGCATGCTTGTACCGCAGGATGCTATTACAATCCGGTTTATCATTGCCATTTCGCGGGCGGAAAGATTCAAGCCTGAAAGTATGCCGTTTGCCTGGGTTTCGTCGAGACGGCCCCTTATGGCATTCGAAATGGCTGCCGGCTGCTCGAAAATTTCCTTGAGCATAAAGTGCTCGTAGCCGCCCTTTTCAGCGGCCTCGGCGTCCCAGTCTATATGTGCGGTTTCTCTTGAGACGGGGACGTTGTCCAGGCTCCTTATGTCAATCCCTTCCGCGCTTACCATGGCGATGTCATTGTCGTTCAGAAAAATGACCCTTTTAGTGTAAGATATTATCGCGGAAATATCACTGGCGATTATGGTTTCGGAATTTCCCACGCCTATTACAATCGGGCTTCCGCGCCGCGCCGCGACAAGGACATCCGGAGTGTCCGCGCACATTACAGCTATCCCAAAAGTGCCTTCGAGTTTTTTCAATGCCGCCGCGACAGCCTGAACGATATCGCCTTCAAAGCATTCCGCTATCAGATGAGCAATGACTTCGCTGTCTGTTTCCGAAACGAATTTATGGCCTTTTGCGGAAAGGTGTTTCTTGAGCTCTACATAATTATCGATGATGCCGTTGTGAACGATGGCTATACGTCCTGAATTATCGGTATGCGGATGAGCGTTGATTTCAGTAGGCGGGCCGTGGGTTGCCCATCTGGTATGAGCGATACCGGAGCTTATATCTGAAGAAGCGGAAGCAGGTAATTTTTCAGCGACTTTTTTCTGAAGCTCGCTGACTTTTCCCTTTGCCTTTATAACAGAAATAGAATTATTTTCCATGACCGCTATTCCGGCAGAGTCGTATCCCCTGTATTCGAGCCGTTTCAGTCCGTCAATTAAAGTATTTACAACATGCCTTTTGCCAATGTATCCGACAATTCCGCACATCTTATGTTCTCCGTGTTCAGATAAAGTGTAGATGAAAGGGATTAATCTAGCGATATAAAGGGCATTTTTCTAATTTCTTTGTGAATTTATTTGCCCGAATTATTTCTTTAGAATTGCCTTCTGAACGCCAGCGGCCCCATGCCGGTGGCTTTTCTGATTACTTTTGAAAAATAACATTTATCAGGGAAGCCTACAGAAGCGCCTATTTCATAAATCCGCATGCCGGTTTCCCTTAACAAAGATAATGCCTTCTGTACCCTGAGATTTGTAATGTAGGAACCCGGGGTTATCTGCATTTCCGATGTGAATATCCGGTTCAATGTTGTTCTGTGAATCCCCAGGAAATCACATGCGACATTTACATTTATGGTTTCGTTTTCATAATTGTCCCGAACGAACTTTATAAACTTTTTTACGAGGGCCGCATTTTGAGATGATTCTTTTTTCTGTCCGCCTGCTATTGCGAGTATTGTATAGAGCGTTGCGCCCAGGAGACGCTGTGTGGATATGTCGAATTCGCGTATGCCCTCGTCAAGTTTTATGAAGAGGTCTTCAGGGCAGCGTCCGGCGTAAAAAGGCTTTCTTGGATATTTGAAACTTTTAATCAGTTCCACAGCCAGGGGGCCGTCAAAAGTAAGCCAGCGATAAACCCATTTCCCAGAAACAGCCCTGATAATGTGTTTTTCCAAGGGAAGGTAATAAGTAAAGAAACCTTCTCCGAAACTATGCGCCTTGCCGTCAATCACAAATTCCCCTTCGCCTTCGATACCCCAGAACAGTTGCACGAAGTTCTTTCTTATCCCCATTCTATCACGCCAGCCGTTTTCCACTGAATAGATTCCGGCTGAGCGCACCGATACCGGCATTCCTTCGGGAACGCTCAAAAGTTCCGGCCTGAAAACGCTTTTCTTAAAAAAATCTTCTCTCATGAAAAACTCCATCCTGCTACAAAAATACAACTTATCCTACATAAATACCATTGCAAATGTACCTGATTATGAGTTATAATATAAAGCATAAATATGAAAAATAAAACAACTTTAAAGGAGTTATGATATGAAAGGCCCGAAAGTTACAGTAATAGGAGCCGGAAGTTATTTTTTTGGAAAGCCCGCCATATGGAACATGATAAACAGCGAGTATTTGAAGAACGGCACACTGGCGCTTGTGGACACCGATCCCAAGGCGCTTGATGTGATGATGAAACTTGCCCGAAGGACTATTGAAGCGACAAAAGCCTCTACAAAGTTGATAGGCTCTATTGACCGCAGGGAAGTCATGAAAGATTCAGATTTCATAGTCCTTACTTTCTCAAATAAAAATGCGTTCTATCGCGGCGTTGACACAAGAATTACCGGAAAATACGGAGTTACAATGTGTTCATCGGACACTATCGGGCCGGGAGGGATATTCCGTGCGCTCAGAGAGATTCCTGAAGTTCTCGCCATTGCCTCCGATGTAAAAAAACTGGCAAAGGACGCCTGGGTGATAAACTTCATAAATCCGACTTCCGTTTTGGGAATAGCTCTTATGCGTTATGCGCCCGACATCAAAAGTTTCGCGCTTTGCGACGGCAATCACCTGCCTTACACTAGGCATCACTATATGAGACTCTCCGGCGCAGTGCCTCAGGACACTGAAAAAGTAAGTCCTGAAGATGAAGCTAAATTCAATATAAAAATTGCCGGGGTCAATCATTTTACATGGGTAACGTCATGCAGTTTTGATGGAAAAGACATGATGCCGTCACTGCATGAGAATATCAGAAAACTCGCGCAAAAGGAATGGGAAACGCAACCGAATTTCAAGGCCAAGCCGCGTCTGAACATGAATTACGCACTGCAACTCTTTGATGTTTACGGCGCTTATCCTACAGCCCCGAGCCATACCAAGGAGTATGTTCCGTTCTTTCAGGGCTACGGAGTAACTCCGAATGAGCCGGAACCCATCATAAAGTTTGATGCGTACAACAGGGAAGCGGAGATGAAAGAAGCTTGGGCAAAAACGGAAAAACTCGCTAACGGTGAAACGCCTATTGAAGACTTCCTGAAACTATCACACGGAGATCATGCCACGGACATTATAGAGGGCATGTGGGGAAATCTGAAGAAGCCTTTCTTCATAAACAGCCCTAACAGGGGCGCAGTGAAAAATATGCCGGATGACGCTTTTCTGGAACTCGAATGCGAGATAGACATGAACGGACCGAAGCCGAAGCCTTTCGGCGTCATGCCCCGGGGGCTCCTTGGTCTTGAAATGCAGGTGCTCGATACCCATGAACTGACAGCGGAAGCCGCAGTCACATGTGAGCGTTCAACCCTCCTGAAAGCCATGTGCACAGACCCTATAGTTAACAACATAGGCGATGCCAGAAACATAATGAATGAACTGCTCATTGCCGAAAAAGACGCTCTCCCCGCAAAGTGGAATAAGTAATCATTTTTTTCAACGGATGACAGAAGTCTTTTCTGTCATCTGCTTTATTTGCCTTGATTGCGCCATGCTCCGGGAGGAAGTCCCTTTTTCGACTTGAACCAGCCTGTAAAGTATTTGACATCTGGAAATCCCGTTCTTTTCGCGACCAGCGAAACCGGCATGTCTGAGGATAGAAATTCTATCGCTTTCGACATTCTGAATCTGTCGAAAAAAGCATGAGGTGAAATGCCTTTTTCTTCTTTAAACGCTCTGTAAAGTGTAGTTCTGTCAACGCCCAGTTCCTCCGAAAGTTGGCTTATGTTTTTGTTTGAAAAAGGAATGTTTTCGATATATTCAACGGCTTTCTCAACAAGTTTTTTCCGCGAGGAAGATTTTATCTCTGCGCATGGAGCTGCCTTGCCGCAAACATGAATCAATTCAAAAAGTCTGCTCAGTAATAGCGCTGTTGAACGGTTTTCCGATTCAATTATTTCATGAAGCCGCTTAAAAATGCTGATCGCTTTCGGAATATTATCAGGAGTCATTATCGGTTTATTTTTGCTCAGTCCGAATTCTGTCGTGAATTTTTCAGCCGCGGGGCCATTGAACTGTATTTCATACCATTCCCATGCGGTCTCCAGCGTTTGCGAAAATTCTATTACTTCCGCAGGTACTGTACGGAATATATCGCCTCTGAACGCTGAGACTGATAAGCCATTTGTTTTTATCAGCCACTTTCCTTTGCTGATAATGCGCAGGGTAACGCCTGAAGGGATTTTCTGATATGAACAGAAATTCCCGTATCCGCTTGCGCGGCCAGTTTTAAAAAGCCAGACATTGAGATAAGAGGGCAGCTTATCCTGAAGCCATAGCCTCGAAATGAATTTAAAATCTGAACTCCTGCTCATTTTTACACCATACATGCAACAAATTCGGAATTGTCTTTACTTATTTTTTATAATATAATCTTTTTATGCAACAATTACAACATATAAGGATTTTATGAAAAATCATATCTGCTGGGATTTTCCTCTGCCGAGAACGCATACGGGAATCATGATGGGAAACGGCACGACAGGGCTTCTTATATGGGGAGAAGGCCCGCTTCTGAAAATAACTATGGGCCGCGCCGATTTATGGGACCATCGCGGAGGTATGCAGTGGACTGAAAAACATAACTACAGGGACATAAGAAAATGTCTCGAAAACAATGATGAGAATGGTATTAAAAAAATCTTTGCCAGCAGAACTGAAAATATTCCAGGCAAGCCGCGCCGCCCGTCTGTAGTACCGCTGGGCAGACTGGATATTTCTCTCGGTGAAGGCGCTGTTCTGAAAAAGGGCAGTCTTTGCATAGGCAATGGGAAAGTAATGATTACCTATGAGAAAAATGGAACTGAAAAAGAAATCTCCATTCAGATATCCATGAAAAAACAAATCTTCCTCGTGGAGTTTCCTGAAAAGGGATTTTCAATAAAGAACGTTCCGTCATGGGAGATGAAAAAAGATTACCTTTCAAGCATATCTTTCGAAGCTCCTGTTCTTCTGGAAAACGGATGGATTCAAAAACTTCCGGAAGACCCTCCGGTTTCGGTAACATGGAAACTGGATGACTTTAACTTATGGGCGCTCACGGAACGCGGGGACAGTGTCAGCCCTGAGAAACTAGAGAACACCGCAAAGGATGGAAAAGAAAATTTTTCGAAAGATATATCAGCATGGTGGAAGAAATACTGGAAAGATATTCCGAAAATATCCTTGCCCAATGAAAAACTGGAATTCATATACAACTACGGGCTCTATAAGTTCGCTTCATTTACCAGTCCTGACGGAGTGCCCGCCACTCTTCAGGGAGCATGGATAGAAGATTATGAAATGCCTCCATGGTCGAGTGATTATCATTTTAATATAAATATCCAGATGTGTTACTGGCCCGCTTATAAGGCAAACCGTCTTAATCATCTCATGCCTCTTTTTAAAATGGTTTGGTCATGGCGCGATAAGCTCAGGCATAACGCGAAGATGTTTATCGGCATAGATGACGGCTACATGTTGCCGCATGCCGTGGATGACCGCTGTACATGTATGGGCTCATTCTGGACAGGATGCATAGACCATGCGTGCGCGGCGTGGATTGCGCAGATGATGTTCTCATATTACAAATACACCGGGGATATGGATTTTCTTTCTGAGATTGCCTTTCCGTTCATGAAAGGCGTGATGAGAGTATATGAAGAGATGCTCGAGAAAGACGGTGATGAATATATATTGCCTGTAAGTGTTTCCCCTGAATACAGGGGCGCGAAGATGAACGCATGGGGACGCAACGCGAGTTTTCAGCTTGCCGCCATACACCGTCTTTGTGAGGATTTAATGGAAGCTTCTGATATTCTTAATGAAGTCCCGTCAAGTGCATGGATTGATATAAAGGCCAAACTTCCGGAAGCTTCTTTGAATGGGACCCCGTCACCGATATCGCGGGACTTGCAGT
The DNA here is from genome assembly GCA_001803225.1 of Lentisphaerae bacterium GWF2_44_16. Classification (GTDB taxonomy): domain Bacteria; phylum Verrucomicrobiota; class Lentisphaeria; order Victivallales; family GWF2-45-14; genus GWF2-44-16. The sequence goes on from MHBF01000138.1 coordinate 12,049, forward strand.
TTACGGAAGGTGGGAATGATAAGATTGCTTTATGGGATGGCGTGGAACTTGAAGAAAGCCATAGGCATCATTCGCATCTTGCCGCGATATGTCCTTTTGATTCCATAGATATTTACTCCGAAAAATGGATGCCCGTAATATCGCGGACTATTAATTACTGGGTCGAGAAAGGTACTGGAGGATGGTCGGGCTGGTGTGTTCCATGGGCATCCATGATTCATTCTCGCCTTGGCAATGCCGACATGGCTGAAATACTTCTCGAAATATGGCTGAGGATATTTACCAATGAAGGATACGGGACATTGCATGACTGCAGCAGGCCGGGATTTTCAATCATGGGCGGGCCGTCTTTCGGAAACATCATACCGGCACGGCGTGAAATTATGCAGATGGACGCCGGCATGGGAGCTGTAACGGCAGTACAGGACATGCTTATGCACAGCAGGAGAGGAGTAATTCATATATTTCCCGGCGTTCCTTCGCACTGGAAAAGTTGTTTTTTCAGGAAAATGCCTTGCGAGGGAGGTTTCCTGATAAGCGCAGAAAAAAAAGACGGACAGATTGTCTGTATCGAAATAGAGAGTTCCTTCGGTAAATCCATAAAGCTTGGAAACCCCTTTCATGGTCAGGAAATATCAGTTGAATTCGGAGATGGGAAAAAAGAAAAATTGAGAGGGGATATAATCGAAATCAATATCGGGAAAAAAAGAAAATGTACTCTTTCCTGTAAATGATTTATATCTTATCGATTTCATTTATATTGGCTTTAAAACAGCTTACCACGATGGGGTCGAATTGTATACCGGAAGATTTTTCTATTTCAGCAAGGGCTTCTTCCATTGATGTTCCTTTATGGTAACACCTGTCGAAACGGATGGCGTCGTAGGTGTCGATTACCGAGAAAATTCTGGCGGCAAGAGGAATATTTTCTCCCGCCAGGCCTTTGGGATATCCTTTGCCGTCATATCTTTCATGATGGCAATAGACTATTTCGGCGGCGGCCCCCATATCGGGGATGGTGCTTACTACATCATATCCTATTTCGGCATGGTTGCGCATTATCTCCATTTCTTCCGGACTGAGTTTTCCGGGTTTTTTAAGGATGTTGTCCGGTATTCCGACTTTTCCTATATCGTGCAGAAGCGCGCCGTGAGCGATTGCTTCAATTTCTTTTTCATTTGAGACACCCATTTTGCGGGCCAGGAAAACAGTTCTGTCTGAAACTCTTTTACTGTGTCTTGCAGTGGAAGGCTCCCTTACTTCAAGGAGGGCGACAATGACTTCCATGGTGGTCATGTATGCTTTTTCGAGTTTGCGGAGAGTATTTCTCAGCTCTTTAGTGCGTTCCTGAAGCATTTCTTCAAGATGGGATTTATAGTCTTCAAGTTTCCTGTGAAGCTGTCTTAATTCGACGGCTTTGTCAAGGGTTACGGCGAGGTGCTCGTTGGAAAAAGGTTTCTCAAGAAAGTCAAAAGCGCCGGCGCGAAGGGCAGAAACGGCGTTTTCCGCGGAAGGATAGCCGGTCAGGAATACGGCTACGGCTTCGGGATCTGTCTGCCTCAGGCGTTCAATGAATTCTGTACCGTTCATGCCCGGCATGTTGAAGTCTGTAAGTATCGCGTCAAAGCTTTCTTTATCCGATACAGCCTTTTTCAACGCGTCTCCAGCGGAACTGAAAGGCATTACCTGAAAGCCGTAGAAGGAAAGTACTTTCTGCAGATTTGTGAGCATCGCCTCATCGTCATCCACCACGATTAGTCTGCCGCGGGTATTTTTCTCAGTCTGCTTCAGGGATTGATCCATTTCATTCCACCTTATTCTGTCCGGAGTTGCAGTTTGCGAAAACCGTTTTATTTTTGCCTGAATTTTTTGCTTGATAGAGGAGCGTATCAGCCATTCTGGTGAGCTTTTTAAATTCCTCCGGACAATCGCAGTTCTGCGCCGGAACAGCCTCCACAACGCCTATGCTGATGCTCAAGGCCTTTTCATGAAAGGGAATTTCCCGGACGGCTTTTCTGAATTTTTCAGCCAAAGCCTCAGCCGCTCCGGGCGTAATTTCAGGACAGAAGACTATGAATTCCTCTCCTCCGTACCTTGATATAAGGTCTGAGGCCCGGAATGAGGATTTGAAAACCTCCGCTATTTTAGTCAGCGCCGCGTCTCCGGAGAGATGTCCGAAGGTATCATTTATTTTTTTAAAGTCATCTATATCAGCGAGCATTACCGCTATTGTTCTCCTGTTTCTTTTAGCCAGTTCCATAAGGGGCTGTACCAGATTGAAAAAACCTCTCCTGTTCATGAGCCCGGTAAGTTCATCCATGTAGCATTGGCGGCTAAGAGTGCGGTTATTATACCAGAGGCGCTGGATTATTTCCGCGAGGAGCTGCATCTCGGCTTTCTCATGGCCGCAATATTTTATGAACACCTCAAGAAAGTTCATGATGTGTTCATCGTATAGGTCATTGGGATTATTTCCCGGAGAAAGGATGTTCATTACATTAAACAGGGGAATAAGAGCAGGGTGCAGGCAATAAAACTCTATATGAAAAGCGGTCAGGAAACTTTCCGCCACCTTTTTCCCGTCAATATCCTTATCAGATACGATGTATTCTACTTTTTCAGCGGCGTTTTGGATATAGCCGAGTATTTCTTCAGGATTGTCAAATATTTGCGGAAGCATTCCTTTTTTTGCGAAGTCGAGGGCTTTTTTCCAAAAGTCAACATGTGTTTTTTCTTCGTCGCCGATCATATCCCAGAATTGTATCAGTTCGGGATTTTCGGAACTGGCGGAGAGTTTTTTATAGAAACTGAAAGCGTGTATATCAATGGCAAGGCAGAGCTCTACAATTTCAAGTATAATTCTGTCGGATTCTTCAATTGTTCTGGACTTCTGTTGTTCCATCCTGGCTCTACTCTTTCTCGCTTAATTGGGTATTGACGACAGGCGCAAAATGTTTTTCAAGGAGAAGCGGAGCGTAAAGGGCTTTAATGTTTTTATTTTCCCCGCAGCCAAATATTATAGTTTCATCCTCTGAAAAATATATATCAACATTGGAGTTCTTCAATATTTCTACATCACTCTGCGTTATTTTATAGTAGGCCGCAAAGTCGGCGTCTGTGCAGTCCGGCAACGGTTTGCGGCGTTCCTTGCCTCTGAAAAGAAAAACATTGTACCTGTTCCATGTCAGCATGGCAAGAAAAATACAGGATACCGCAAGCAGCGCATACATGAAGAAATGAAGATTTCTGAAACCTTCCAGCTCTATCATCTGGAAACGTGCTATTTTAAAGCCGAGATACCATAGAAAAATCACTATCAGGGGCCTCATAAGCATAAGCCATATGGCCCATGCCGCCACGTTATATGTCCAGCTAGAGTATTGCCTGACTTTGGAGAAAATATCCGTGCGCTCAATTATGAGGCCTTCTCCTGTTTCTATATTTATTTTTATTCTTGGGGCTTTTTCAGTCATTTCTATAGTCCCCTGTCCGGGCTTTCCCATACGGCGAGAGCGCTTTTCTTTTTCATTACCGCTTTCGGGAAGGCCACAATTGTTATAATGCAGTTGAGCATCCAGAAAATAGCCGGATACCATATAAGCCACGGGATAAGTTTGAAAACTGTCCTGTCGTATTTAGCGTCCAGAGCAAGTCCCGTAAAAAGCTGAAGCAGGCAGATAGTTCCAAGCAATATTCCGGTCCATCCCGGAATAATACTGTTCAGCGCCCATTCAGGAGGCATATCTATGAAAAAGCCCATGAGCCATATCACGAGCGTCATAAACATGCAGTAGCACCATATTATGCTGGTCATGTATTCAAAGAAGATTGGCCAGATGCGCCTGTTTTTCCATTTGAACATGAATGGCGCATATTTAAGAAGGACTTCGCTTCCGCCCTGAGACCATCTCAGGCGCTGACGCCATAAGCCTTTTAGTGTTTCGGGGACGAGTATCCAGCAGAGCACTCGCGGCTCATAACGGATGTCCCAATGGTCAAGCTGGAGTTTCCAGCTTATATCAATGTCTTCGGTAACCATGTTGTTTGACCAGAATCCCACTCTTAAAAGGGCTTTTTTGCGGAATGCAACTACGACCCCTGAGACGGTATATATTTTGCCTAGTATTCGTTGGGCGCGTTTAATCATTCCTATTATTGTGGAGTATTCGCCGACCTGTATTTTGGCGAGTATGGTTGTGCGATTACGTACTTTTGGATTGCCTGTGATGGCGCCGACTCTGGGCGATGTCTGAAAGTGCCAGAGGAATCTTTTGATGGCGTCTTTGTCGAGCAGGGCGTCTGCGTCTATGCAGACGAGATATTCGCCCTTGCTGTGAAGTGCCGCCATTGTGAGGCCTGTCCCCTTGCCCTGATTGCTTTTCAGTGTCAGTATCCTGAGATTTTTGAAATCCGTTTGAAGGTTTTTAAGAATTTTCCCCGTATTATCCGAACTGGCATCATCCACTGTTATGATTTCAAAATTTTTGTAAGTCTGTTTTGAGAGATAT
>MHBF01000139.1 GCA_001803225.1 Lentisphaerae bacterium GWF2_44_16
CCGGAAAAATACCGGACAGGCCGGCGCTTGGCCTTTCCATCCGCATGCTCTGCCGGAGAAACAAACATGCGGGGAAAGTGCTGAAAGAATATGAGTTTTGAACTTTTTTTGAAGTTTTTTTCAAAAACCACCCCTTTCAGGGCCGGATGCTTCATGCGCCGAGCATATATAGGAAGTAGGGAGAGGTTGCGTTCTGTAAACAAGAAAATATGAAAAAAGGGATTTTTTTATGATGGACATCAACCAAATAAACACGGCATCGCCGTTCAGGGATTTGTTCCCGATTGAGGACAATATAGTCAAAGAACTTTATTGGGACATGCAGAAAAGCGGTTTTGACGAGAGCAAACCAATAGTCCTGTGGAAAGGCAAATCAGTGGTAATTGACGGGCACACGCGTCTCCGCGCGGCAAGGAAAGCTGGAATTTACCAAGTACCGGTAGCTTTGAAAGAATTCGATGATGACGACGATGCGCTTGAATATGCGATTAAATGCCAGAGGAACAGGAGGAACCTCCGGGACAAGGAAATAATCAAGTGTATCGCGGAGTTGGATAAAAAAAGAGACAGAGGAGGAGACCATGGGAATCAGTATACTGGAGGGAAAGTGGCAAAAGCGCAAGGTTGCGCTTTTGCCAAATCTTCAGGAAATACTGCAAAAACCCTTGGAATTTCTACTCGTAAAGTCGAACAGGTTAGAACTGTTTTAGACAAGGCACCAGAGGAAATTAAAGAAGCTGTAAAGTCCGGAAAGATGACCATAAATTCTGCATACAAGAAGACTGTGCATCCTGAAGAAAAGAAAACGGAACAAGAAAGCCCTCCACCTGGACCAGAAACCGACAAAGTTGAAAAAACTTTCCACAGCATCAAGAAAAATTTCTCCAATGAGAAACTGACAAGAGAGGAAATAGAAAAACTCATCACGCTTCTTGTGGGAGAGCTCTGCCGTCTGAAGGGAGAAGTTCAGAATGGATAAGATGATAACAACCTACTCGATGTGGCGGTCTTTCAGGAACTGCCGGAAGGCTTGTGAGTGGAGGTATTTTCAGGAGCTTGTCCCTCTGGAAAAAGAGAGGTCATTGGAATTCGGCTCGATGCTTCACAAGTGCCTGGAATTATGGCACAAGACTCGCAGACTTGACGAAGTGTTAAATCTTATCGATCATACATATATAAATAGGATTAGCAATGAAAGGGAAAAATCCGACTGGCATCTTGCAAGGGCGATGATGAGGGCTTACGCCCAACGCTATCCCGATGAAAAGTTCGAGGTGGTTCATCTTGAACAGAAATTCTCGGGACCGATAATCAATCCTGAAACCGGAGCTGAGTCAAGGACGTTCGTCCTCGCGGGGAAAGTTGACGGGATAGTAAAGCTGGACAATGCTTATTATCTCCTCGAACATAAAACCGCATCGCAAATTGATGCCAGTTATCTGGACCGCTTATGGACGGATTTTCAGATTACTCTCTACTCGTGGTACGTCGAAAAATGCCTGGGATATAAAATATCGGGCATCATTTACAATGTCCTCGCCAAGGCGAAGCTCAAGCAATCTCAAGGCGAAACCGAAGCAGAGTTTGAAACTCGCAGGAATGAATTAATCGCAAAGTCTAAAAGCGGTACTTCGACGGCAAAACGCAAGATGCCGGAACCGGACGATGAATTCCAGGCCCGGCTGGCAGAAAAGTATTCCGACCCGCAGATGTTCCACAGGGAAATCCTTTACATCAGCCGCGACAAGTTTCTGGAATTGCAAACCGAGCTTTGGGAGCTCTCACAGGCTATGCTTGAGGCGCGGCGCAGGAAAGCGTTCTACATGAACACGGATTATTGCTTCATGTATAACAGGCCTTGCGCCTATTACGCGCTCTGCAGTTCCGGCGGCAATCCGAACCTCATCGAGAATATGTACGAGAAGAAAGCTCCGCACGAGGAGCTTTCGGAGGCCAATATAAACACACAAGAAGCCCCAATTTTTTAACAAACAAACAAGAACAAGGAGAAAGAGAAAATGCAATTGCCAAAAGAGAAAACCATGCCGAAAACCGCATTGTCGGACTACACCACATTAATTTACGGGATGTCGAAAGCGGGCAAGACCAGCCTTTGCGCGGAAATTCCGGACGCATTGTTTTTGTCATGCGAACCGGGAACAAACGCGCTCTTCCAAGCCCGGAAAACAGCCCGGAGACAATCAAGTAAAATTGTAGCGGAGTTCTTCGAGCTATGCCGCTCACTTAAGGAAACGGAAGTTCCTTCATCTCCTGTCGCCGAAGCCATCAGCTATGCCTTGAACATCGAAAAAGAACTCAAGGAATTCCTTGACAATCCCAAGCTGAACATCGACAACAATCCCGCCGAACGCATGATGAAGTCCATTGCCATATCGAGAAAAAACTGGCTGTTCACGGCCAGTGAAGCCGGAGGCAAAAACCTCGCCATCCTTTTTTCATTTGCCGAGACATGCAAAGCGAACAATGTCAATTTCCGCCTATGGCTTGAAGATGTATTGCCGCGTCTGAATACTACTCCGGCAAAGCAGATCGACACTCTCCTCCCGCACCTCTGGCAGCCTTCCGAAAAAAATTAAACTGCCCGATCTTTCCCCTGCTGACTCTTCATACTTGCACCCCATGTACCTGACTGGGGGGACACGTACCCATCAGGAAAAGTCATATACATGAAATAAAAATCATAAACGAAAATTATTCGTCTTCCTGATTTGTCAGCTTATTATAATAAACGACCGCTTCTATAATTCCGGAAAATTTTTAAAATAAACATTCCGCTCTTGCTTTTTTTCGGAAAAAGATTTATAATATTCCTCCATAATGAAGAATGGAGCTCCATAATATGGAAGAAGGTAAAAAAATTGTCCCTGTAATGTCGGTGAAAAAAGCGCTGGATCTTCTGGAAATGTTGCTTTTTCAGGATGTGAAACGCAATGGAATACGGCTTTCTGACATGGCCGCGAAATTGAATGTGCCCGATAATACTGCGAGAAATCTGTTAAAAACAATGATAGAATGCGGCTTCGTGGCGCAGAACCAGGAAGCCAGATACATCGCTGGTAAAAAATGTCAGCAGATAGGCGCGATCAATAAATACACTTCTGCGTCGGTAAATAACGCCATTAACAGGGCATTGGACAAGTTCATCGAAAAGATTGATGAGACTGTTACTTTTGCAATACTTTCAGATGGCTACCGGGACATCATTGCCGAAGCCAGTTCCCAAAAGACTGTTAAAGTGGTTTATGAAAAAACCAGTTCCGTAAATATTTATTCAGTAGTAACCGGGAGGGTTCTGGCGGCTTATGCCGATAAGGATGAACTTGCTCAGATTATCAGGCGCTACGGTATGCCGGGAGAACACTGGAACAATATCAAAAATATGAATTCTCTGGAAAAAGAATTGCAGGCGATACGGAAAAAGGGGTATTGCATTTTATCAGCTAAAAACAGCGAAACTATGACATTTGCATGTCCCGTACTGGATAAAGATGATAAACTGATAGGCTCTGTCGGCTCTTATGCTCCGATATTCCGCTGTCCGCAAAAAAAACATGGAGAGGTAATTCAGGCATTAAAGGAGGCGGCTGTAGAGCTTTCAAAAAGCACAACCCTGTTTTAACAGATAAATAAGGATATTTAAAATTATGAATTCCAAAGAAAGAGTAATGCGTTCAATTAAACATCAGGAAATTGATCGCGTTCCGTGTTTTTTCCTGAGTACCGGCAATACAAATGGCAGATTGGCGGAAAAATTCGGGATGGCATCTTCTAAACTGGGGTACTTGGAGCCCGGACACGCGGATTTGATTGAACGCCTTGGATGTGATGTCCGCTTTGTAAGGCCGACTGCCGTAAATGCCCCTGACCGCAAGTTTTTTTCATGCGGAAGCGTACATGCGGCGATTCATGCGGGGACTCTTGTTTATGAAAAAATGCCGTTGGAAGACGCTTCAAGCGTCGATGAAATCCTGAATTATGACAAATGGCCCAGCCCGGATTTTTTCGATTACAGGATACCGTCATGGATGCTTTCATCGTTTGAGGGTAAAGCAGTTTGTGCCTATGATATGTTCATACTTCTTCTCTATGCCATGTCCATGCGGGGCATGGAAAATCTCATGATGGATATGGCCTCGGAACCGGATATGGCCCATGCCGTGTTTGATAAAATCTGCGACTATCACCTCGAACGGGTGCGCCGCTTCCTGACGGTTAACAAAGGCATGATAGATATTCTCGGAATAGGTGATGATGTCGCCGGACAGGACGGCATGTTTTTCAGCATTGATATGTGGAGGGAATATATAAAGCCGTGTCTGCGCAAGGCTGTAGAGCTGTGTCGTGAATTCAATGTCATCCCGTATTTTCACGGCTGCGGAGGTTTTTCCGTGCTATACAATGATTTTATAGAAATGGGCATAAAATGCACCGGGCGTCTTCAGACGGAGGCGAAAGGCAACAACTTCGCACGGATAAAAAAGGAATACGGAAAAAATCTATGTCTCTGGGGCGCTGTTGACTGCCAGCATATACTTATAGAAAGATCTCCCGAAGAAGTCAGGGAACACGTCAGGGAGCTTTTAAGAAATAACTTTGACGGTACGGGCTTTATCGCTGGACCTACGCACTCTTTTACGGAGGATGTTCCTGTTGAAAATATATTGGCTGTTTATGAAACTTTGAAAAAAGGAGTTATATAATGTTGAAAGTATTGAAGCCTTCTGTTCATGAAAAAGTCTATGATGCCGCAGCGGAGGAATTCCAGAACCTCTACAAAAAAATTACAGGAGTGAAACTGGAAATAATCGGCGCGCCGGATAAAAATTCCGATCTTGTAGTTATTGGCTCGGATGCGGTTAATCCATTCTGTCATGAAATGATTTTTAAAAATGTCATTGACGGATTCAAAATAAAATACGGCACTGACGATTATCATATACTTTCCGCGAAAGACGGAAAGAGAAAACTTCTTTTCCTCGCAGGCGCCAGAGGACGTTCGACACTTTACGCGGTTTATGATTTCTTTGAAAAACAGGCGGGGTGCCGTTACTTCTGGGACGGAGACATTATTCCGGAAAAGAAAAGCATTTCCATCGACAAACTGGACATTGCGGAAAGCCCGCGTTTCAAATATCGCGGACTGCGTTATTTCGCGCACAGGAGCCTGCATCGCTTTCAGGCGGAGCACTGGGATTTTGACGACTGGAAACGTGAAATAGACTGGATGTTGAAAAAGAAATTGAATCTTTTCATGCTCAGAATAGGAATGGATGATTTGTTCCAGAAAGCCTTTCCTGAAATCGTCAGGTACCCGTCGGCGGAAGGCGTACTTCCCGAAGCGACTCCCAGGTCCTATGATGACCGGACACTTTTCTGGAGCATGGAATACCGCGCCGAGTTGAGAAAAAAAATTCTGCGTTACGCCTTCGAGCATGACCTGATGCATCCCGAAGACTTCGGAACAATGACTCACTGGTACAGCAGGACGCCGAATGACTTCCTGGAAAAAGTGAAACCTGATTTTCTGCCGCAGACAACTGGAGGTTACAATCAGCCTACAGGCCTGGTGTGGGATATCAGGAAGGAAAAAAATCTTGAGAATTATTTCAGGCTTACCGAAGCGCATATCATAGAATACGGCAAGCCTGAGATTTTCCACACAATAGGCCTTGCGGAAAGAAAATGTTTTGAATCACGTGATGAAAATCTCAAGCTGAAACTTTTCACATACAGGATATTGAACAGGAAACTCAGAGAGCGTTATCCA
>MHBF01000140.1:0-14352 GCA_001803225.1 Lentisphaerae bacterium GWF2_44_16
CTATCTGCTGCTGGTTCTTGACGCATGCTTTTATCGCTTCTTCGTCAAGCCCAACCGTGCTCACACAATATCCTTTTGCCCAAAAGTGTCGCCCACAATATCTCTTTTTCAAATCCGGGCACCTTTCAAATATCCTTATCGCGCTTTTCCCTTTTACATATCCCATTACCTCTGCAACTGAATATTTCGGCGGAAAAGATATTACCATGTGTATGTGGTCGTACTGCACGGTTCCAGATATTATCTCTATCTGTTTCCATGCACACAGTTCTTTTATTATTCCTCTCATATATCGTCCCACCTCTCCTTTCAATATCCGAAATCGGTATTTCGGACACCATACTATATGATACTTGCATTCATATACTGCATGGGTTATTGTCTTGAATTCTTTCATACTAAATACCTCTTTGTTTTTCAGGGCACCTTCCTGAAAATCTTATGGAGGTATTTAGTTTTTCAACTTTTTCCTTCTTATCTATTACTCATGCGTAGCCTATTTGTACCATCATTAAAAATGATGGTTTTATAATTTAATAAAGAATATTTCGCGGTCAGAATTCTGCTCAAGCAAGGCGTTCGACACCTGCATAAATGAATTCAGATTTGCGCTGGCGCGCGTTTCGCCCTGCGGACAGAGCGACCAGCGTGTCCGCCGCTGGGCCACAGGCAAACGGAGTCTGCACTATATTAATTTTCACAACATAATTATTCGCGAAAAAGAACCCTTTAAGCTTGTCTTATTGCGGCAGTACAGATATTTTATTCAGCAGGAAAAACCTCCGGGTAAACAATTGAAAGGATTTTACCGATGATGAGAAAAATTTTTAATATGGCGCTCTTTTTTCTTCCCGTGCTTTTTTCGGGCTGCGCCAGGACAGTGATAGTTCAGGAAGCGCTGCAGTTACCAGAAGGCGCGAAAGTATATACAAATTACAATATATGGTATGATGACCCTGACGATATATCCTCCCTCAATTATCAGAGCGGAAAATTCATGCCTTTCGGTACCGAAGTCGAAATAGTGGAAGCTGACGGGCGTTCATTCACCTTCAGAGAAAAAAGCAACGGACAGAAATTCCGCATCAGTTACGATGAAAGCTGGATGATGATACCCATAGAAGATTATCTGAAGAGATTTCTCACCACCAAAGACCGCGAACAGCTATCCGCAGGCATAAAGCCCGCCGTTCTGGATAAAGTATCCAAAGGACTGGTTGACGAAGGAATGACCCGCAAAGAAGTCCTGCTGGCCTATGGATATCCGGTGGTGCACAGAACACCGTCACTGAAAGACGACACATGGATATACTGGATTAAGCCGCTGGTAACAACGCGTGTCGTCTTCAAAGGCGACATCGTTATAGCCATACTGAAATTTGACGAATAATCTGCAAGGAGTTTTACGTGAATAAAAAAACAATTCTGGTGACGGGCGGCGGCGGCTTCATCGGCTCCCATCTCTGCGAACGCCTCCTCAAAGAAGGCAATGACGTAATATGTGTTGACAATTTTTTCACGGGCTCGAAAAACAATATAAGGCATCTCCTCTCGCATCCCGATTTCGAACTCATCAGGCACGATATAACGTTTCCGCTCTTTCTGGAAGTGAACGCCCTCTACAACCTGGCCTGCCCTGCTTCGCCCGTCCACTATCAGCACAATCCCATACATACCACAAAGACCAATGTCATAGGCGCAATTAATATGCTCGGCATTGCCAAACGTTTGAAAATTCCAATTCTCCAGGCTTCGACCTCCGAAGTTTACGGCGACCCGAAGCAGCACCCGCAGACCGAAGAATACTGGGGCAATGTGAATCCCATCGGCATCAGAAGCTGTTATGACGAGGGAAAACGCTGTGCGGAGACTCTTTTCTTCGATTACCACAGGCAGGGAGGAGTCGCCTCCAAAGTCGTAAGAATATTCAACACTTACGGCCCGCGCATGCTTCCGAACGACGGAAGGGTCGTAAGCAATTTTATCGTACAGGCATTGAAAGGGGAAGACATCACCATTTACGGAGACGGCAGCCAGTCCAGAAGCTTCTGTTATATTGACGACCTCGTTGAAGCCCTCATAAGGATGATGGGCACTCCGGCTGAAATAACCGGCCCCGTAAATCTGGGAAATCCCGAAGAATTCACGGTCATGGAACTCGCTGAAAAAATTATAAAAATGACATCATCCAAATCGAAAATCGTATTTCACCCCCTCCCCCAGGATGACCCCATCAAAAGAAAACCGGATATATCAAAAGCAAAAAAAATACTCAAATGGCAGCCTCTTATCCCTCTGGATGAAGGACTCGTTAAAACAATTCAATATTTCAAAAAAATACTCAATGTGTAATTTATGGAAAAATACTTTTTGACTTTTCAGGAAATCGCCGAAGCCACCGGAGGCAAATGGATAAAAGCTCCCGATATGAACGCCGGAATAAACAGCGTTAAAACAGATTCAAGGGAAGATTGTACGGGAGCTCTCTTCGTCGCCCTTTCCGGAGAAAATTTCGACGCGCATAACTTCCTTCACAAAGCAGTGGCATCAGGCGCCACCGCATTGTGCGTTGAAGCAAAAAAACTTGACAAAGCCCTTGAAAATATCAACGTAATAACAGTTGACAACACCCTTGAAGCATATCAGAAACTGGCGCTTTTCCACAGGAAAAGACTCACTAATCTCAAGGTCATAGCCGTTACCGGCAGCAATGGCAAAACCAGCACCAAAGAAATGCTCCGTTCTATTTTCGCCAACGCTTTCGGTCAGGACGCGGTCTGGGCAACAGAGGGAAACACAAACAATCAAGTCGGCGTACCGCAGAATATTTTTCATCTAAACGAAAATCACAAAATCGCCATTCTGGAAATGGGCACCAATCATAATGGCGAAATAGAACCACTCAGCAGAATGGCCGAACCGGATGTGGCCGTAATCAGTTTCGTCGGCAAAGCACATATAGAAAATTTTGGGACTCTCGGCGCGATAGCAAGAGAAAAATGCGCAATATTCTCACATCTCAAAGAGTCCGGTTTTGCCGTAATACCCGATGAAAATCTTGAACAGAGAATACTTGAAGACGAGGCGGGGAAATTCCATGTTCTCCGTTTCGGATTGTCATCCAAAGCCGATATCAGGGCCTCCTACCTGGATGGAAACCTTTACGGAAGCAGTTTTGAGCTGAAATTCAAAAAGAGCGGCGAAACAAAGAAAATTTCCTGGAAACTCTCAGGCATACATCAGGCGGTAAACGCCGCCGCCGCCGCCAGTGCCGCGACCGCTCTGGATGTCAGCGCCGAACATGTCGCATCCGGCCTTCAGGAATGCGTTCTGCCGGGAATGAGAATGCGTATAATGGAGAAAAACGGAATAACCTGGATAAACGACGCCTACAACGCCAACCCCGACAGCATGAGATCGGCGCTTTTCTGGCTGGCTGAATTCATCAATCCTTCAAAACTGATACTAGTGCTCGGCGATATGCTCGAACTGGGCAATGAATCTAAAGAAGCTCACTTTCAGATATTGAGAACGGCAGTTGACCTTTTTCCCGGTGTCAAGATTGTGGCCATAGGCCCGAGCATGGCGGAAGCAAGTTCAAAATCAAACGCCGAAATCATCGCTTTCTCCAATTCAGCCGAAGCCGTTGACAAAGTGCGGGGCATGGCGAAAAAAGGCTGGAGCGTTTTCCTCAAGGCCTCACGCGGCACAAAACTTGAAATCATAGAGCCTGAATAAAAATGAAAAATCTCCTCGAATACGAAAAATGCCTCTCCCATCTTACAGTAAAAGGCATAATTCGCGGCAATCCTCCCATAAGCGGCATCACCAATAATTCGCGAAACGTTAAGCCCTCATTCATATTCTGCGCGATACCAGGCGCGAAATCAAACGGGCATAAATATATTCCCGAGGCCATAGCCTCCGGCGCTTCTCTCATAATCCACTCCGAAGAACTGGAGAAATATGAAGAAAATACAAGTTATATCATGGTATCTGACCCTTACTTTGCCTACGCCATAGTATCGGAATGCTATTTTGATTTCCCGTCAAAAGACTTCAACCTCATCGGTATCACAGGCACAAACGGTAAAACAACGACAGCCTTTCTCATCAGGAACATACTTACGGAAAACGCTTCCAGATGCGGACTCATATCAACGGTGCAATACTCTTTCGGAGATACTCTCATAGACGCGTCAAGAACAACCCCGGAAGCTTATGAGCTTCAGGGACTTTTTCATGATATGAAAAACAACAGATGCGACCATGTCGTCATGGAAGTATCAAGCCACGGACTTGACCAGCACAGGCCGGGAACGGCGCGCTTTGCCGCCGCCGTATTTTCAAACCTGACCGGCGACCACCTCGACTATCATAAAAATATGGAAAATTATTTTCAGGCAAAAAGAAAACTCTTCTCCGAATACCTTTCCGGAAACGGAAGCGCCATAATAAACATTGACGACCCTTACGGCAAAAGACTGGCTGATGAATTTGCCGGACGCAACCTGATAAGTTACGGCAAAGATGAAAATGCCCTGTGTTCCATAAAAATAAATGATATTTCCTCAACGGGCATGGAAATTGATTTCATACTCGCCGGCAAGACGCTCTCCGTTAAAACAAACCTGACAGGAGAACACAACGCAAGCAATATGGCCGCCGCGATTTCAAGCGCTTACGCACTGGGCGCGGGACCTGAAAAAATCAAAACCGCAATGGAAAAAAACCTTTCCGTACCGGGCAGGCTTGAACAGTTCATTTCACCTGCCGGAACTGTTTTTTACGTGGATTACGCGCATACCGATGACGCGCTTCTCCGTGTATTAAGTACTCTCCGCAATCTCTGTAAAGGCCGCCTTATAGCTCTTTTCGGCTGCGGAGGCGACAGGGACAGGACAAAGCGCCCCCGCATGGGGTCTGTCGCGTCAAAGTTCGCCGACGCCATAATACTGACAAATGACAACCCGCGCACTGAAGACCCGCTCCTTATAATAGAAGAAATTAAAAAAGGCATCCCGGATACATCGGAAACATATTCTCTCCCCGACAGGCGCGAAGCCATAGCAAAAGCCGTAAGCATGGCAAAGCCCTCCGATATAGTCCTTCTCGCCGGAAAAGGCCATGAAGCCTATCAGGAATTCAACGGCAGAACAGAAAGTTTTGACGACCGCGCCGAACTTCAAAAAGCCCTTGCGCGCCTCTGAGCGTTAACTGCCTACAAGTTAGGAGAACATGAACTTATCGCCTTTGCCTGAACTTTAAGACGCTTGCGACGACGCGTAACCCTCTAAACCTCCATTACAATCTTTTACATTTTTGTATTACAAGCTTAATAAATTACATTTTTGTAAATATAAATATCTTTATCACATTTTTATCACAAAACAACAAGTAATTAACTGCCAACACGTTAAGACTATTACACTACAAATGGCACACTTAATGCTAAGATGCCGAACAGGTATTTATATTAAAATCATTTATCAGCGGAAGGGAAGAGTTCTATGAGAATGAAAGGAAAGGTTTTATTGTCCGCACTTTTAGTGGCGGGGTTTTCGGCGATGGCCGGAGAAAGCGCGGCGGCGGCGCCCCCGGCAATCAATTCGGGGGATACGGCATGGCTGCTTATCAGCACGGCGATGGTCATGCTGATGACGCCGGGACTGGCGTTCTTTTACGGAGGGCTTGTCCGCAGAAAGAATGTGCTTTCAGTGCTTATGCAATGCTTCATGCTCCTCTGCCTTATGAGCGTGCAGTGGGTGCTTGTAGGTTACTCTCTGGCATTTGGTCCTGACATAGGCGGTATAATAGGAAATCTTTCATGGCTGGGCTTGACCGGAGTAGGACAGGAGGCGCACAGCGTTTACGCAAATACCACTCCGCATCTGGCGTTTATGATATTTCAGTCGATGTTCGCGGTAATCACGCCCGCCCTGATAATAGGGGCCTTTGCGGAAAGAATAAAATTTTTGCCTTTCTGTATTTTTTCGCTTTTATGGGCGACAATTGTTTATGACCCTCTGGCGCACTGGGTCTGGGGGGATAAGGGTTTTCTTGGAACGCTCGGAGGAATGGGCGCGCTGGACTTTGCGGGAGGCGCGGTGGTTCATATCAACGCCGGCATGGCCGCGTTGGCCGCGGCGCTTATACTCGGCAAGAGAGTAGGATACCCTGACAAAACATCACCCCCTCACAGTTTGCCTTTCGCGATGCTCGGAGCGGCGCTGCTCTGGTTCGGATGGTTCGGTTTTAACGCCGGGAGCGCATGTGCCGCCAACGGTCTGGCCGCAAGCGCGTTTGTAATGACAAATACGGCGGCGGCAGTGGCGGGACTGGCATGGGCACTCATGGATTTGATTTTCAACAGAAAAGCAACGGTGCTCGGTATAATAACGGGCGCAGTGGCAGGACTTGTAGCAATAACTCCAGCGGCGGGTTTTGTAAACCCTATGGGCGCATTGGCGATAGGGCTGGGGGCCGGCGTAATATGCTATTTCTCTGTTTCCTTCGTCAAGGTGAAATTCGGTTATGACGACTCCCTTGACGCGTTCGGCGTACATGGTGTCGGCGGGATCTGGGGCGCTATAGCCACGGGGCTTTTCGCGACTAAAACCATCAATCCCGGCGGGGCCGACGGCCTCTTCTACGGCAATCCAATGCAGTTCATAATCCAGCTCAAGGCTGTCGCTATAACCATCGTCTTCTCCTTTGTCGCAAGCTATCTGCTTTTCAAATTGGTAGACATCACTATGGGATTAAGAGTTGACACTGATGAGGAAAAAATAGGTCTTGACCTGACGGAACACAGAGAAGCCGGATACACAATGCTCGAATAGGAGAAAAAAATGAAATACATTATAGCAGTTATTCAACCGTACAGAATGGAAGAAGTTCTTCAAAATCTTGAAGACAAGGAAATACATCTCGTTACAGTAACCTCGGTCATGGGCCGCGGGAGACAGAAAGGAGTCTCCACCGTTTACAGAAGTCATAAGGAGGCGGGAACGCTTCTGAAAAAGATAAAGCTGGAAATAGCGGTAAATGACGATTATGTCAAAGTGGCTATCGACGCAATTGTGGACGGCGGCAGGACAGGACAGATCGGGGATGGAAAAATCTTTATCCTTGATCTCCATGAATGTATGCGCATACGCACAGGCGAAACAGGCAATATTGCAATAGGGTAATGATCACACAAGACCATCCGCCTTCAATTTTTCCTGGAGTTCCCTGATACTCTCTTTGAGAGCGGGGAACCCCTCGGAAGCGGATTTCATATCACCGGCACGTATGGACATTTCTATATGACGCGCGGCCGCGCTGACAATAGGAAAAGAGGCGTTGGCGGCAATGCCTTTGATGGAGTGTGATTCCAGAAGCACACCATCGCTGTCGGAAGACCGCAAATGTTTTTCAAGCAATTCCATGCGTTCGGGAATTTCCTCAAGGCTCTTCTTCACAATATTAGCGGCAAGCTCCCTGTTTTCCGAAACCCTCAGAAGCAAATCCTCCTCGTCAAATACCGTCTCTCTCTTCTTTACCAGTTTTCCTTCAGGAATTTCAACAGGTGATTTTTCGCCGTTTTTTGACGGAAAGGCCCAGCGGAATATGGTTTCATCCATTTCTCTTGCCTGTACGGGTTTCGAGATATAATCATTCATGCCGGCGTCAATACATTTTTTCCTGTCGCCGCTGAGAGCATTCGCGGTCATGGCGATAATCGGCACATTCGGATTTAATACGCCTGAGGCGGCATCACGAATCAGACGAGAGGCCTCATATCCATCCATTTCCGGCATCTGGCAATCCATCAGCACTACATCATAGGGGATGGACGTCAGCGAATCGAGGGCCTCCTGTCCGTTGGCGACCGCATCAGCTTTGTATCCGAGGTTTTTAAGTATTCCGAGGGCCACCATCTGGTTGGAAGGAGTGTCTTCGGCTATAAGCACCTTTATCTTTTTCTTCTTTTCCATTTCATTTTCAAGCCTGGCGGCGTCTTTGACGGCGATATCCTGTTTATTAAGTTTTCCGGAAGCGGCAAGTATCGCGTCAAAGAGTTTGGATTGCTTTATAGGCTTAAATACGCAATCGGAGAAGCCATGGGCAAGCAAAGCAGAACGGTCCAAATGCTTTTCGATAGCGGTCATCAGTATAAGAGCGGTATGGTTCAGTTCAGGATGCCTTCTTATCCTACTCCCGAGTTCAAGCCCTTTTAATTCATCTGTCATAATATCAAGCAAAACAAGATCAAACGGCGCTTTTTTCTCAAGAGCCTCAAGAAGCTTTGCAAGAGCAAGTTCGCCATTCTGCGCTTCATCAAAAATGCAGTTGCATGATTTAAGCAGTCTCGTGAGCATAACGCAGTTTTGTTCATGTCCGTCAACGATGAGTATCTTCATTCCCTCAAGTTCAGCGGGAATAGAAGAGGACATATTATTTGCCGCAAGGCCCTTCTGAAAAATGGCAGTAAACCAGAAAGTTGAACCCTTTCCTTCTTCACTTTCGACCCCGATGGAACCGCCCATCAGTTCCGCGAGCTGTTTTGAAATAGCGAGTCCCAGGCCGGTACCTCCGTATTTCCTCGTTATTGAACCATCAACCTGCGTAAACGGGGTGAAAAGAGTTCCCGCTCTTTCCGCCGGTATGCCGATACCGGTATCGGATATGCTGAATTTTATAGTTATCGAATGGTCGTCTTCAGCTTCCGCGCGCACATTCAGGGAAATATCTCCGTTCTGAGTAAACTTCACGGCATTTCCGAGGAGATTGAGAAGCACCTGCCTGAGCCTGCCGGGATCGCCTCTCAGCATAGGGGAGACATTCTCCTCTATGACGCATGTCATTCTCAGGTCTTTTTCCGAGGCCTTGACGGCAAGCATTTCCGTCGTGTCCTCAAGAAGCCTCTGCAAGTCGAAATCAAGGCTTTCCAAGTCAAGTTTTCTAGCCTCTATTTTTGAAAAATCAAGGATATCGTTAATGATGTAAAGAAGGGCTTCACTGCTGGAATATACAATTTCAGCGTATTTTTTCTGTTCCGGGCTAAGTTCGGAATCAAGCAGAAGCCCTATCATGCCGATTATGCCGTTCATGGGAGTGCGTATTTCATGGCTCATGTTGGCGAGGAACTCGCTTTTAGCGGAATTTGCGCGTTTTGCCTCTATAACCATCTGCTCCACTCGCTGAACCGCCTGTTCAAGCTGCGCGTTCGATTTCTGAAGTTCAAGTTCCTGACTGTTTCTCTGAATTACAGCGCCGGTTATTCTTGCGGCTATGCGCAGGGCTTCGATTTCAGACGGGGTCCATGTTTTCTGTTTCCGGCACTCGTCAAAGCATAAGACACCCCACCATATATTGTTAACGAAAACTGGTATTGCCAGAATAGACATAACACCCATTTTCTCAAGAAAATCCCTTTCGGATTTCTGAAAATTATGAATATTCCCTTCGATTACCTGGCCTCTTGAAAACATTTCAACCCAGCGCCCGAAACCATGTTCAACCCATGAAAAACGATTCAGTTCCAGACTGTGCCCCAAGGGTGGAATACCCTCCATGCACCACTCTGAAATTTTCTTTACCGAGAAATCGCCATTTCCACCGGGAACATTCTGAAGCATATGCACCCTGCTGACCCCGGTAACTCGTCCCAAATTGTTTATCACCGCCGGAATTGCGCTTTCCCAGTTTCTTGAACAATACAATCCCTCTGCCGAGGTGCTTACAGAAAAAAGGATATCATCCCTGTGCTTTAGAACTTCCGCCGCTTCTTTCTGGACAGTAATATCAAAATTAATTCCCGACATTCGCAAAGGAAAGCCGTTACTATCCCTTACTATAAAGGCCATAGCTTTTAGATGCCGTATTCCGCCGGCAGGAAGAGATATCTTGAATTCAGTATCGTATTCCGCTTCACCTTTCAGGGCCATTTCCATTTTTTTCCGGGCGCGATCAACGTCATCAGGATGAACAGCATTCTGCCAACCCTCAACGCTTTTCGGGAAATTCTCAGGAGGAATGCCGTAGAGTTCGTACATTCGCTTATCCCAGACAAGCGAGTTGTTCACTATATCCCAGTCCCAGATGCCTATTCCCGAAGAGGAAACTGCCAGCTTGAAACGCTCATTCAGGGCCAGAAGTTCTTCCTGTATCCGTTTCAATTCCGTAATATCACGACATATTCCGGTAAGACCTATGATACGGCCGTCCGACATTTTCAGAGGGGTTTTGAGTATATCGACAAAAGTTTTTCTGCCGTCCGGATAAATGAGCCACTCCTCGTTATGGCACAATTCGCCCTTTTCCAATACCAGCGAGTCGTTCTTGCAGAGGGCCGCCGCAATGTTTTCCTGAAAAATATCCTTGTCAGTTTTGCCGATTATGTTATCAAGATTCCGTCCCGTCATTTTCTGGAATTCCGCGTTCGCGCCCAGATAAATGCCTTTGGCGTCCTTGAAGAAAACAATATCGCTGATTGAAGCCAGAAGCGCTTCCAGAAGCGTTTTCTGTCGTGAAATCGTCTCTTCGGCAAGCTTCCGTTCTGAAATATTTCTTGAAATACCGGTAGTTCCCACCACATTGTTCATATAATCGAAAATAGGGGACTTGCATGTTTCAACCCATTCCACCCTGCCTTCTTCAATAATTTTTTCTTCTTTTAAGAGACCCGTGCGTGATTGCATTACGCTCTGGTCATCCATCAGGTAAAACTTGGCCAGCTCGGACGGCCAGAGTTCCGCGTCTGTCTTCCCTGTTATTTCTTCAGGGCTGGCTACGCCGCAGATTTTGGCAAATTGCCTGTTTACAGCCAGATATCGCCCGGAGGCATCCTTCAGCCAGATGAGATAGGGAACATTGTCAAAAACAGCGCGCAAATAAGCCTCGCGCTGTCTCAACGTATTTTCAGCTTCCAATTTTTCGGTAATGTCATGAAAAACCAGCACTGCCCCGTTTACTTCTTCATCGCCGCTCATGACGGGATTACATCTCTTTTCTATCAGCCTGCATACCTTGTTCCGCGACAAAAGCAGAGGATGTCTTTCCGAGATGAAGCTTTTGCCCTCGGCAATTGCTTTATAGACAAAACTTTCAATAGGAAGCAGGGTTTTCTCATCAACAAGGCAGAAAATCTTTTCAATGGGCAAGCCCGCGGCATCCCTTTCCTTCCATCCGGTCAGGTCTTCCGCGACTGAGTTCATCATGGTAACGCGTCCTTCCGTGTTGGTGACGATCACACCGTCCCCGATTGAATGGAGCGTTACATTGAGCCTTTCCTTTTCTTCCGTCAACTCGATAGTCCGCAGGAGGACAAGCGCTTCCGCCCTGTAACGTGAAGTGAAAATATTATTTATTAAAAGCGCGAAAATAAGCGTAATGACAATACCGACCGGGATTATCCATCTGTAACTTCGCGAGAGGTTCGCGTCATAAAAAGGTTTATCAGGAAAGACAATGATACGCCAGTGAGCGCCCGCAAGGTACAACACTCTTTCATATCTGAACTGTCTTGCCTCATTCGGATAATTTCCGGGGGAATATTCATAAACAACACCGTTACTCTTTCCATCCGCAGAAATACTTTCAATGCGTACGCTCAGTTTTGAAGGCATCGACATTTCTATGATGTCCTCCAGAAAAACGTTTTTCCCGTATATCGCTACAACAAACCCTTTGAATAGTCTCCTTCGCTCTTCTATGTTCAATGGAATAGAAGAATTCACATAAACAGGACTGAAAAAGAAAAACTGTTTCTGTTTCGCACCGCCGGCATCCTCAAACGCCTCCCTTTCAGCAAAAGTCTCCCGCCCGCTGTCCCTGGCCTTTGCCATCGCCCTGCGCAATTCAGGGACAGTGGCCAGGTCAAGCCCGTGAATTCCGGCGTTCTCTTTTTCCGGCTCGACATGATAAAGGGGGTAATACACATGTTTTTCAGAGGAAATCCCAAGCGTACCGTCAGCTGAAAGGCTTTTTATGCTAAAATTCGGGGAAGCGTCTTTTCTGACTTTATTTTCATATTCTTTTCTTTCAGCGCTTTTTATTTTAGGCACCCAGCCAAACGCCTTAACGGAAGTCGCCTCCACCATGAAAGGCCTGACAAAAGCGGAAAATTCAGAACTATTCGCGTTTCCGGCACCAAGTAAGCGCCCTATAGTGAAAAGATCTCGAAACGGATGCTCCAGTGCCTTTACCGTATTTTCGACCTGCTCTGTTGCCTTTTCGTAATATCTGTCGCTGAAAAGAGTGTAGGAGGACCGGCGGCTTTCATAATAGGCTATCAGAGTTATTACACCGCCTATGAGAAGGACAGTTAAAGGCCCCCCCCAGGATATAAATTTATCTCTCCTCAATCTGCCCTTGAACGCAAGCATAACTGACTTGCGGAGCCGCCTGTAATAAAGAAAAACCATGAGAACGGTAACGCAGCATACTGCTGTCAGCAACAGCAGTTCAAGGCGCATCGCCCAAATGCCCCTGATGAAATCCGTCGTTTCAAGATTGACAAGCAATACAGCCTCAACCTTCTTGTCTCTTGATAATATCGGAATGAAAATTGAAATTTTTTCTCCATTGCTCTTGAAGGAAGGTATTTCAATAAAAGCTTTCCCGCCCAGGAAAGCCCTGGACAGAAGGGCGCGGTGTTCGCCGTACTCTTTTCCGCAGAGGATGTTATCATTTCTTATCCGCTCCTCGTTGAAGCACAAAAGACAGAGAAAGCCTGTGTCCGTTTTGCTGAGAAGATAAAGGGAGTCTATTCTATTTCCGGATATCCGGATTTTATGGAGAGCATCCCTCAAAAATAAAAAGTCGGGATTCTTAGTATTATGAAAATTACCTGAAAGCCTTTTTATTCTCTCCGCCGAAATACCAGAAGTTGAAAATCCGGCAACTCTCAGGATTCTCGCGGCCTCCGCGTGTTTTTCTATCTTTCCGCTCCACTCCACGGCAAGCAGACCGCACAGCAGTATCAGAGCTAAAACCAGAAGCAGTCTCAATGAATTACGGTCCTCATTTTTTGCCTCATTGGGACTCATCAGGTCATAACGGAGCATTGAAACTTTTTTCCAAAACGCCAAGGCTATGATTATCACCAACAGCGCCCCGAACAACTGCACAGGAACTCCAGTAAAAGAGGCAAAGACTTCATAATTCAGGAGCGTTGCCGGAAAGAATTCCGCTCCGGGAGTAATGAGCCCGATAATAAAAGCGTAAAGGACAAATGAAAACGAAATTATCAGAAGAAGTTTTTTCCCAGTTTTTTCCAGTTTGGCGTCCCTGTATATTGCCCATGCCGTCCAGAGAGCACCCGGAAATCCCAGAAAATAGCGAGAGAAAATCAGCAGACCGTCCAATCCGTAGAAACAACCACTGAAAAACAGGATAAAAAGCGGAACATATATCCACTTTCCTATGCGTCCCCCCCCTGCCCTCCTGCCAAATTCAATGAGACAGAGAAATGACAATGTCACAAGCGTCATTTTTGCCAGCATTAGGGCCGGTCCGCTAATGCTCAAAGATAAGAGCGCGGCAAATTCACCTAAAGCATGAAAAAGACCGAATGCGGCGATCCAGTTCCATGGTTTGCTTTTCTTCTCGTATATATACAAGGTGTAAGCCATCGCGGAAAGCAGAATAAACGCCATCCCGTAGCAGAAATATATGCAATCGAGCTGTTCTGTAAAAAAGTTTGTCATCTGTCCTGAATGGTTTATGCGTAAGAATGATATCCGGGCGAAAATCCCCTCCCCCGCATAACTCCTTAAATATAAGTTAAAAATACAGGCATAGCTTTGAAATTCAATCCAAACAAGATTATTTTATCTTTGAATTGTGTTATAGAAACGGAGGCTATTTCTGAAAAAAGACAGAGTACTGACAGTTATACTTTTGCTTCTGCTTTGCGGTTGCGGAGGAAGCATCGGCATACGCAACTCAGACTTTGAGGAGTGGAACAGCGTTCATAACAGGGTTGCCATTGAAACGAAGACATTGGGAGGCGCGACACGGAATTTTCTTAATTCGCATTTTCTGATGGACCGCTTCAAGATGGACCCCGACGCGGTCATAGCGGAAACTGAAAACCGCCTCAGGAAAAGTTTGAACCGTACGCATCTGGAATATCTGATAGACATGTGCCGTACTTCCGCGTTTGCGTGCAACGACAAGGCGCTGGCCCTGAAATACCATACATCCACATGTTTTTTCACATACCTCTATCTCTTCGACAAAAAAATAACGCCTGAGCCTTCAACTTTTTCGCCGGGCTATTTTCTGGCACTCTGTTATTATAACGAAGCCCTGACAAAGATATTCAAATACCTCCAGGAAAATAATCTGGAGTTTAAAGAT